>NZ_JAPZRB010000278.1:0-25333 GCF_027531105.1 Microcystis sp. LE18-22.4A | reverse complement strand
CGGGGATCGGGGGAAAATTCAGGTACTTTTTCCCTGAAAATTAGGTAGTTGACCACCTCAAAACTGGTAAAACCCCACACCCCACACCCCACACCCCACACCCTGCCACCACCGAAAAGCTTTTTCAGCAAACCCTAATTAAAATTCAAACTTCTGTCACCTCCCTCGATGATGAGACGGTTAATCAACTTTTGCAGAGTCTTTCGGCTAAATTAGCTAAACATCTGGGAAAACCCGAATCCTATGTGATGACAGCTTTAGAATCGGGGATAAAAATGACTTTTGCTGGCACTTTTGAGCCAGTGTGTTATGTGGAGATTAAAAGTGTTGGTTCTATTTCCGCCGCTCAAACTAAAAGCATGAGTAGTGATTTTTGTCAAGAAATTGAGGCTTATTTAGGAATACCGAAAAATCGCATTTATCTAGAATTTGCCGAGGCGAAAGGTGATCTTTGGGGATGGAATGGCACTACTTTTGGCTAATTTATGCCAAAATTATCGGAGATAGGGCTTATTTTAACTCTCTGGTTAAGATTTTTGCCTGTTCAATCCAAGCTAACATCACCGCAATATCGGGACATAAATCGCGTCTTTGCAGATTAGCCACCTGAAAGCGGAGAATCTGTCGATGCAACTGCTGAATTGATGTCTGTGCCAATTGCGGGATGGAAGCAATACCGGCATGAACCAGCAAACCGCAGTATTGACAACCCACGGCGGGAATCGAGGCTAATTCCGCCATTGCCACCCACTTATTAATATATTTAGCCTGAATTTGCATTCTTACTGCTAATTTTTCCTTACCCAATTGCGGACGAACTTTTTGCAGAAGTTGTGCGGTGGTGTCGATACCGCAATCCTTTAATTTTTGGCAATCTTGGTCACTTAACCCCGGCAAATGTTCAATTAACCAGCTTTGCCTGTGGATAAGTTGCGATCGATTCATCGAAATTATTAACTATTGATAAGTAGATTATAGCAGTTAAGTAGGGAGGCACAATTATTTGTAGGATGGGTTAGCGGTAGCGTAACCCATGCGGGCTATCGATTATGAAGAATACATCAGTATTTATAATTTAGTAATTGAATTAATCAGAAATTTTAAAGATGATCTATTAAATGCCGCCGTGACGGAACAGTATAAAAAAGTCAAAAGTATATAGGGTTAATACTAAATCCGTTGAGCACTACATATCAGAACAGGCAAAAGGCAAGAGACAAAAGGGGAAATAAATAATCAGTTTTTAATAACCGGATTTAGTATGACTCCATGACTATCAAGAACTGTTCCAATAGTGGCAAGAGACGAAGTGACTAATTGGAGTAACTTGTCTTTTGTCTCTGCCAAATTCTTATCTTCTGTATTGCGCTGTAAACTTTGAGTATTATAAATTTTTTTAATTAATTCTTCACCAGCAGAAAAAACATTACTATCTGAATATTTGGTTGTACTGGCTTCTTCAAAAAATATATTAATTCCCTCTGACCATTCAGCTTTTAACTCTGAGTCATCTACTTGCTCTAATAGATTATTACTAAGAGATTGAAGTTCTTGAAGCTGCGTTTTGACATGAGGTGCTTTCGCATAAATTCTTCCCCAAGTGGCCAAAAAATCAAAAGTTTGTTCGGCAATTAAAGGGGGTCCGTCCGCAAGACTAACTTTAAAAAAAGCGTCGAGGGCAGGGGCAAGAAGCGCAAAAATTGGTAATTCCCAACTATTGACAGAAGCGGTAAGAACAAGTAGGCTGATTCTAGATGGACTATCAGGGGGAATACTATTGCGAGATAAAATTGACGCAATAAATAACCAAACAACCTCATTGTTAATCTCGCTGTCATTCTGTAGAAGCTTACGTCCCAATACCCCTAAGCCGATTTCTGAAGCTTTGATCGATCCCAGTGCCAACAGAGCGGCAAACTCTCTAACATGACTATCCACCCTTCTCAGATTGCCGAAAGCTCTATCAATTTCTTCTCTAGCGTTATCACTATCGCCAGAGTCTAAAAATTGTTGCACTCTTCTAAGCATCGTTGTCATTCTGTTTGGGGCGAAGGGATAAAGGTAAGACCACTGCGAATTTCAATATCTACACGGGCGTTTTTAGTTTTACGTTTAGAATCCTGAAATGAGTGCGGTTGTGCCTCTGGAGTGACACCACCTTGCTCACTAGCATTTGTAACAAAGCGTTCAGCTTTTCTAAAAGCTTGTTTCCGTTCCTCTCGTTGAAATTCATTGCATTGCCCTTTAATATTAGCAAGAAATAATAATCCTTCTTCAGCAGTAACAGGATTTTTTCTTGCCCAAGAACAACTGTATCCACCCTCTTGCTGGATATCGTCTCCTTGAGCTTGTACCCTCCCACGATAAGGTTCTGACGAACTCGACATATTAAATGTTCAAATTTATTCATTTAAGACAATTATATAGTAATTATCAGCAAAAGTATCAAACAAAGCCCAAATACTTGATTAGAATCAATTATCAAAAGTTTAGCTATAAAATTATGTAGAATGCTTTCGACGACGTACTGGGAAATTACCTGACAAAAAAAAGTTGATAGAACCAAAACGGTCTATCAACTCTTAAAATTATCTATTCAAGAACTAAAAATTAACGTTCTTGAAAGACGATTTTTTTGTCCAGGGAAGGACGGTTATTCGACTTAGAGGGGTACTTACTACCACCACTGCGGGGAGTTTTATTAATCACCGGTTTACTGCTCGTCGGTGCGGGAACTTCCCAATCGGTTTTCATCCACTGAGGACAATTTTGATCGTAGATCATTTGCAGGGCAGCCGCCGCGATCGCTTGGGGATCGTATTCTTCACTTAAATCCCGCACTAAAGGCAAGAAAGAAGCCATACGTTCCCCCGATAAAGCCTCTTTTAGCTGATTTTGCAGCTTGGCCAGGCGTTTTGCTTCTACTTCGGTGCGGCTAGGAATGGGACTAGATTCCAGACGTTGACGCAGACGCTGTTCAATCTGACGCAACAAACGCCGATCGATCGGTTCTACTAAAGATATAGCAGTTCCCGTTTTACCAGCGCGGCCCGTGCGGCCAATGCGGTGAATATAGGTTTCGGCATTATCCGGCAGATCATAGTTAATAACGTGGCTGAGATTTTCCACATCTAGACCGCGGGCTGCGATATCCGTGGCTACCACTAATTTAATTTTGCCCTCGCGGAAACGTTGCACCAGTCGTTCCCGTTGCACTTGGCTTAAGTTACCGTGGTATTCATCCACCGTTTGCCCCGCTTCTTGCAGTTTGCTGGTTAATTCGGCCGCGGTTTGCTTGGTGCGGACGAAAATAATCGCCGATTCTAGGGGTTCGATCTCTAACAGGGGTTGCAGGACTTTTAATTTCGTCCAACCGCGAGGGATCAGATAAATTTTCTGCTCGATCTTAGCAGGAGCGGCCTGGGGTTGAGAAACCGTCACAGAAACGGGAGATTTCAAGAAATTAGCGATTAAATCGCGGATTTCCCGGGGCATAGTTGCCGAGAAACAGGCGGTTTGACGGGTGGAGGGGGATGCTTGCAGAATTTTCTTAACATCATCGATAAAACCCATACTGAGCATTTCGTCCGCTTCATCGAGGACTACCCAGTTTAGGGATTCTAGATGGAGTTTTTTGCGATCGAGCAGATCGATTACCCGGCCGGGAGTCCCGACCACAATCTGGACACCTTTTTCCAGACTGCGGATCTGACGTTCCATGGATTGACCACCACAGACTGTCAGGATAAAGAGACGACGATCATCAGAGAAATCTTTGATGGCGCTGGCCACCTGTTGGGCTAATTCCCGGGTGGGGGTGAGGATTAAAGCTTGAACGTTAGGATTTTTGGTGTCCATGCGTTCCAGTAAAGGCAGGGAATAGGCGGCGGTTTTGCCGGTTCCCGTTTGTGACATTCCTACCATGTCATGCCCTTCTAGAAGGAGAGGGATGGCTTTGGTTTGAATTTCCGTGGGGGTGGTGAATCCAAGCGTTTCTAGGTGTTGAAGACGGCTATCGGATAAACCTAAATTGTTGAAACCAGTGGTCATAGGGATTGTTTTTTGGGAATTAAATAAGAAAAATGGAAAAATTAGACTATTTCGCCGTAGAGATCGTAGGTATCGGCCGCAGTGATTCGGACCGGTACGATCGCACCTAGAATCGCCTCCCCTGTCACATAAACCAAGCCATCCACTTCCGGGGAAAAACGAGCGGAACGCCCGATTAATTCTCCTGTTTCCGGGTTTTCCTGTTCGATGAGAACATCGACAGTGTGACCGATATAAGCTTGATTTTTGCGTTCCGAGATCGGTTGCTGAGTTAACATCAACCTTTCGCGGCGTTCGTCCATAATTGCCTGTGGCACTGGATCGGGCAGGTCAAAAGCGGCTGTACCTTCTTCGGCGGAGAAGGTAAACACCCCGACGTGATCGAACTCATGACGCTTGACAAATTCCAGCAGATGGCTGAAATGTTCCTCGGTTTCTCCGGGGAAACCGACGATAAAAGTCGTTCGTAAAACCGCGTTCGGGATAGCTTGCTTGATCCGCTCGATAATGCCATCGTTGACTCGTCCTTGCCAGGGACGGTTCATCCCCCGCAGGATGTCGGGATGGGAATGTTGTAGCGGCAAGTCTAGATAGGGTAAAACATTCGGGGTCTCTCGGATCGCCTCGATAACCTTTGGCGTTAACCCGGTCGGGTAAGCGTAGTGAACGCGAATCCAAGGTATATCGACTTCTCCCAGCGCTCGCAAGAGTTCCGCTAATTTGGGTTCGCCATATAAGTCTAACCCATAATTGGTTGTTATTTGCGAAATGAGAATTAATTCTTGGACTCCTTGGCTGGCCAATTGTCGCGCTTCGGCCACAATGGACTCGATCGATCTCGATCGCTGATCGCCGCGCAGCTGGGGAATAATACAGAAAGCACAGCGATAATCGCAGCCTTCGGCCACCCGCAGATAGGCGACTCCCTCGCTGGTGGTGCGATAACGGGGCAGATTTTCGTCGGCGATAAAAGTGGGATCGGCGCTGACTTCCTTGACGCGTTCTCCCGTCTCTACCCGTTCGACGATCTCGACAATTTTCTGATAATCCCCCGTGCCGACAATGGCCACGGCTTCCGGCAATTCCGTCAGGAGTTCATCTTGGAAATGTTGGGCCATACAGCCGGAGATAATAATTTTTTTATTAGCTTCCGCCAGTTCCACGAGGGTGCGAACGGATTCTTCTCTAGCTGCTTGAATGAAACTACAGGTATTAACGATAACGTAATCGGCCAACTCCTCGTCATTATCTACGGGATAGCCGGCCTTGGCCAGCAGTCCTAACATATGCTCGGAGTCGATCCGGTTTTTCTCACAGCCCAGGTGTGAGATAGCGATGGTTGGCTTATTGCCCATGCGATCGAGTATCAACCAAATCTTAAACTTCTCTTTTAATGTTAAGACATTGTGAACTACTCTCAACGGATTTGAGAGCTTCCTGCTTCAATGGGATGCGCTTTCTACCTCGAAAGATAGCAAGTCTTACCTTCCCGACCCAGGCAGGAGTCCTAGTTCCTAAGACCCACACTTTTTCTTGCAACACGACCCGTTGAGCTTGGTTATCGCTTAAGGAATAGTGGTCAAGACCCGTTTATGATAACATAGTTTTTTGGAATTGTCTATATACAAAGTCAGCATTGATGAGGGGAACTGTGGGGCGAATTACTTCGCCCCTTTAAAAGCCCCGTCCCATCGCACTAAGTGCGAGGGACGAATGCTGGCACTAAGTTAAAATAATTTCCCCCCCGTGGAACCGTGGCTAGGCCTTCACCCTGTTAAAATGGGTGAGCGGCGCATGGTTGGGGACGCTAAGAGTAGTAGACGCTGTGAACTTAATTGCAACTTTCAAGACAAAAAACCCGATTATTGGCGTGGTTCATCTCGCCCCCCTGCCCACTTCCCCCCGTTGGGGTGGCAGTCTCAAGACGGTGATCGAGCGGGCTGAACAGGAGGCGACGGCTTTGGCTGCCGGTGGTGTTGATGGTTTGATTATCGAGAATTTTTTTGATGCCCCCTTTACTAAGCAACAGGTGGATCCCGCCGTGGTTAGTGCCATGACTTTAATTGTCGATCGCATTAAAAATCTGGTGGTCCTACCGATTGGTCTTAATGTTCTCCGCAATGATGCCCATAGTGCCTTAGCGATCGCTACCTGTGTTAATGCCCAATTTATTCGGGTTAATGTGCTAACGGGGGTTATGGCCACCGATCAGGGCATTATTGAGGGTCAGGCCCACGAACTCCTGCGTTATCGCCGCGAATTGGGGTCTGAGGTCAAAATTTTAGCGGATGTTTTGGTTAAACACGCCCGCCCCTTGGGAACCCCTAATCTGACTACGGCAGTGCAAGATACGATCGAACGGGGACTGGCAGACGGGGTGATCCTCTCCGGTTGGGCTACCGGTAGCCCCCCCAGTTTTGAGGATTTGGAACTGGCAGTGGCGGCGGCCAAGGGAACACCGGTTTTTATCGGCAGCGGGGCTGATCTGGACAATATCGGGCGGTTACTGCCGGCTGCTGATGGGGTGATCGTGGCTAGTTCCCTCAAGCGTCATGGCAAAATTACTGAACCGGTGGATCCGATTCGGGTGTCGCAATTTGTGGAAACAGCCCGGCAGATCAACGATCAAAAGGCAAAAATTGATAATTCGCTGCCTTCTTTGCCTCTGTCCACATAACCCCTTGCTAGAATGGCGGATAGTTGTCGGTCGTCAGCGATCCTAAGTTTTTAGGAATTGAAAACCTCCTAATTAACACAATGTGGTTAGGGAATTTTTCCTTTCGACAAAGTACATTTCGATTTACCTCCTGACTCCTGAATTCTGCTGTAATTTAATCTAAATAATATTATGCGTCGTCGTTCTGTACCTTGGATTCATCGCTACTCCCGGCCCCTAATTGGGGGCGTTTCGATCGTGGGGGCGATTCTGACTGGCTATTTAACCATTACCAAACTGACGGGAGGGGCTGCGGCCTGTACCGCCGGGGCTACTGATGGGGCTGGTTGTAGTGGTGTTCTTAATAGTCCCTACGCTACGGTTTTCGGGCTGCCCTTGAGTTTGTTCGGTTTTTTGGCCTATATTGCCATGGCGGTTTTTGCCCTCAGCCCTCTATTTATTAATGGGGAAACTCAGAAAAATCTCCGCAAAAGTTTAGAAAATAATACTTGGTTATTGCTGTTAGCGGGGGCGACGGCGATGGCGGTATTTAGTGGTTATTTAATGTATATTCTAGCCACGGAATTAAAGGAATTGTGTCCCTACTGCATCACTTCGGCTTTGTTCGCTTTAACCTTATTAATTCTCACAATTATCGGTCGCGAATGGGAAGGTTTAGGACAAATTATACTGCCGATGGTTGTAGTGGCAATGATTACTTTGGTGGGAACTTTAGCGGTTTATGCGGGAGTAAATTCCCCGACGGTGGCAGGAGGAAAAGAAGAAATTACCCGGCCAATGACAGCGGCTAAACCTCCCTACGGTTGGGAAGTAACCACGGTTTCGGGAAAAGCAGAAATCGCCTTGGCTAAACATTTAAAAGCAATTGGTGCGAAGGAATACGGGGCTTTTTGGTGTCCCCACTGTTACGATCAAAAACAGTTATTTGGTAAGGAAGCGGGAGAAATCCTCAAAAAAGAAGGGGTTTATATCGAATGCGATCCCCAAGGGGTTAATGGTAATCCCCAAGCTTGTCGCGATGCCGGAATTAAAGGTTTCCCCACTTGGATTATTAAGGGTCAAGAATATTCGGGAACCCAAAGATTAGAGAAATTAGCGGAGATTTCTGGTTATACCGGCCCGATGAATTTTAAATATACAGTTCCGGGACGTAAGTAGGAAAGAGTTAAAATTTATACTGGAGGCTGAACAAGGTTCAGCCTTTATTGTTGTTTATTAAGTTTAGCTACTTTGATTTATAATAAAAACGTAGATAAGTTGCTAATTATTGGTTATGACTCAGGTAAATCTACAAAAAGCCGCTAATATTCTCGGTGTAACTACCGCAGAAATACTAACATGGCAAAAGAAAAAATTAATCAAAGGTCAGAAAATTAATCAAGTTGATTGGTTATTTAATCTCGAGCAATTAACCAATCTTAAAAATAACCAATCCCCCGGAGAATTGAAAATCTTACAAACTGTTGAACCAACTAATTACACGGTTATCGAATTATTTGCTGGCTGTGGTGGTATGGCTTTAGGTTTAGAAAATGCGGGACTAAAAACACAATTACTGGTGGAAATTAATCAAGATTGTGTTAATACTTTAAGACTCAATCGACCGCAATGGAATGTTATAAATCAAGACATAAAAAAGATTGAATTTTCTGATTTTAGAGACAAAATAGATATTGTAGCTGGAGGTTTTCCCTGCCAACCTTTTAGTTATGCTGGGTTAGGGAAAGGATTAGAAGATTTGAGAGGGAGCTTATTTTTTGAATTTGCTCGTTGTTTACAGGAAGTGCAACCTAAAATCGCTATAGCCGAAAATGTTCGAGGATTATTAAGCAATAAAAAAGGAGAAACCCTGCAATTAATGCTGCAAGCTTTACAGGAAATCGGTTATTATGCTGCTTATCAAGTTTTATCAGCCCAATTTCTCGATGTTCCCCAAAAAAGAGAAAGATTAATTATTATTGCCACCCGTCAAGACTTAAATATTAAACCTATTTTTCCCCAATATAGAAACTATACTATTTCTCTGAAAAAAGCTCTAGAGAATTGTCCAAGTTCTCCAGGAGTAGAATATAAAGAAAGAAAAAAAGAGATTATGTCCTTAGTTCCCCCAGGAGGAAATTGGCGGAATTTGCCGATGGATATTCAAAAAGAATATATGAAAAATAGTCTCAAAAATCACGGCGGACGGACAGGATATGCTAAAAGATTATCTTGGGATGAACCGGCTTTAACTATTACCTGTAGTCCGGCACAAACCCAAACAGAAAGATGCCATCCCCAAGAAACTCGTCCTTTGACTGTGAGAGAATATGCACGAGTGCAGTCCTTTCCCGATGATTGGCAATTTACCGGTAATTTAACCTCTCAATATCGACAGATTGGTAACGCGGTTCCCGTGAATATGGCCTATCATCTTGGTGGCTGTTTAATTAATATGTTGCAAGGGGATTATATCGGGGAAACACAGCCAAAAACTGAACAGTTAAGCATTCCGGGATTAGAAGTTAATTAATTTTGACTAAAAGTAAATAGCGCTTGCTGAATAAATGTGAAATGTATGCAAGGTAAAGGTTTTAGGGATCGTCGCCCGTACTTTTTCAGCAAACCCTAACTATTCATAACTACTGACGCGCAAAAACTATTGATTTAGGATAACAAATACAGTTATAATACTTTTGAATCACCGATAACTGTTTCAGTTTTATTGTTAGATGGTATAGGGAATCTCAATAAATGGATGTTGATTGAGATCAAAATCTGGCTCTTCGGTTTGTGTTATGCAATGGACGGGGGTTATAAGGGATGTAACCCTTATATAGAAAGGCATTTAGCGATTTTTGTCAATTGTTTCTTATCTAGAGCGAACTAATCAATTAAGTCTCTTGCCAGATAAGGATTTAGTCGATTTATGACCCCCTATCGAACCATACCAAGTAACGAAGAACCCAAAATCTTGGGTATTACGAGTGACTAATTTGAGATTATAGTAAAGGGCGATCGCTGCTTGAATTGCATCAGGCAATTTCCATTGAATAACCTTTTTGTTAGGCTGTTTGGTTGCCTTTTTTTTGATTTGTTCACGACGGATTTGAATGACTAAATCAGTGATGTTGACATCTAAATCTATCAGGGGAAAATGGCTTAACAACTCTCCTGCTTTTTCAAAGGAATTATCATCATCAAAACCAATGAGAACTTCGGCTTTAGTAATGACAGAAGTGAGCTTTTAGATAAACTGTAGCTTGGGTAATACCATTAAAATGGTCGATTAAAATACAGGAGTCTATTAATCGTTTCATATCCACTCTTCTCGAATTTTTTGCTGATATTCTAAGCCATCTCCTTTAGTCCAGATTCCCTTAGTTTTATCTAATAAAGCTTCAAAATCGGCTTCTGTCTTTTCATCCTCAACTACTTGAATGTTAATGGCTAACTTTGTTCCTGCTTTAAAGGGTAAGTTAGAGAGGATAATCTTCTGAGAATGATCGATGATTAAATAGGTTTGATAACTATTCATAATTATTGACACGCAAAAACTATTGATTTAAGTAGGTAGGCACAATTATTTGTAGGATGGGTTAGCGGTAGCGTAACCCATGCGGGCGTTGGGTTTCATGCTTCAACCCAACCTACGTTCATTTTATATTTAATTCCACCCACCCACTTAGGACAACAAATACAATTATAATACTTTTGATTTTTATATCTCGTTCCCAGGTTCTACCTGAACTAATAACTGTTCACTGAATCAAGGGTTCTCTCTGAATATTACTTTAAGGCAGAGCCTTAAATATTCTGTTCCAAGGCAGAGCCTTGGAACAAGAGAAAAACAAGAAAAAATTTAGGGTAGGGGCGAAGCATTCGGATAGTAAATTTACGGTTTCAGCGATAGGTTATTGCCCGAATGCTTCGCCCCTACAAGCATTATGAGTTTGATAACTGTTCATAATTATTGACAAGCAAAAACTATTAATTTAGGATAACAAAGACAATTATAATACTTTTGAATCACCGATAACCGTTTCAGTTTCATTGTTCTTAACAAAACTTAATATACTTCAATTTTCTCAAAAAAATTGACCCGCCTAACGGCGAGAAAAAAGTCAAAAAGGGGGAATAAATAATCAGTTTTTAATAACCAGATTTTGTATGACGGAGAGGAGTGTAAATATTTTAAAAATGTAGCTTAGAATACAGTTGTGGGGGGGGGGAATGTGTATCATTCCGCTATCTGCTATTACGGTTAGGTTGGGCTGTTGCTTGATCTGGCTGTGAGGGGCGATCATACTCAACTGTTGGGAAAAGCGAAAACATCAGCAAACCCTAAATACTCAATTTAAGATTATATGCCAATGATTAAAGTTATTTCTACAAAATGGGCAATCAGTGCTGCCAGCACTGCTATGACGGCTAGTGTTGTTACGATTATTGGAGGCTTTTCTCTTCCAAGTTTTGCTTTTACCATTGTTGGTCCTACAGGTGCTGATTATAGACCTTCTGTAGATTTGACGAAGTTAGTCATCGTACCATATGCACCAGGCGCATTAGTAGGAACAGTGAAGTTAAATCCTACTCAAGATCCTAAGTTACCAGAACCTTGGAAGAATCTTTATCTACCCCCTCCAGATGTAGGCGCCGATATTTTTGATGTTTTCGATGCTGATGCGGCAACTCAATTTGCTGGCTGGACAGCAAAACCGGGTAATCCTTTAGGGGGAAAATTAACGATCCTTAATTACCAAGCTGTAGACTGTGGAACTCCATTGAATCCAAAGGAGCAAGCATTCTGTACTATAAATGGGATTAATCGTATTCCCGGCGGCGGAGCTATTATGGATGCATTTTATAGAAAAGGAGCAGCAGATCCTGCAATAAAAGACTTACGATTTATTCAGCTGTTTACAGATAATACAGGAAAATATGGAGCATTAGTTAGTCACATCGACACCCCATTTCCCGATAATGACAATCTTCCTTGGTACTATACAGAAGAAAAAACAACAGAAAACCAAGGACCACCAGGTGCGAACCCTCCTACCGTGATGGCTTTTATGGATGGACCTTCAGATCTAATAACAGAAATTCCATTTAGTCGGGTTGTTCGCTTTGAAACTTACTTAGCTACCTTTGATTTAGAGACTAAAGATGCTACTATCCACGATGGTTGGAGATGGGGCTATGATATAACCGCCCTATGTCCTGCACCTCGAAAAGCACCCAAGATAAAATCATTAGATATCTTAGCTACCGCTCAATCATCTGACGGTTGTGCGGACTTTGGTGACGCTCCTGATAGCTACTCTACATTGCTAAATTCAGACGGTCCATTTTATCGAGAAGGTGATTTACAAAGACTTGGAAATCTCTGGGAGACAGAGCCAGATGGTCAACCCACAGGGCAAGCAGATGGAGATGATAAGAGTATTTTAGGAAATTGTGCTTGTACCGATGGTCTCTTATTAGACGATGAAGATGGTGTAATTTTTGGAGACAGTTGGGTAGATGTAATTTTCAATATTACTCGTCCAGATGCGAACCCTTATCAACTTCGTGCATGGTGGGACACTAATTACAATGGAGTCTTCGACCACACATCAGAACTCTACATTGATGATTTACTCACCCTAGCACCAGGCATCTTTACCAAGCGTTATAATCTAGGATTCAATCCCAAAGCAGATGGTCTTTATAGTCGCTTCCGCCTCACTTGGGACCCGTTAGATTTGGACGTGAAACCGTTTGGTGAATATTACTCTAAAGCAGACTGTAACACCACCGATGCAGCAGCAGGAAACTGTATATCTCATGGAGAAGTAGAAGACTACGTTCATGTTCCCGAACCCAGTTCTATCTTTGGACTTCTCGCTTTCGGGGGACTCGGATTAATGGGACTTCGCAAGAAACGTTAATCCAACATATTTGGTTGGTAGTTCTGTTAGTTAGGGTTTGCTGAAAGAAGCTAGATACAATTTTGAGTAACGCACAGAAAACGGGTTTCTCGGAGAAACCCGTTTTCTACTCATGCACTCATGCAAAAAGGGGAATAAATAATCAGTCTTTAATAACCAGATTTAGTACAACTACCTCTTGCATGAGTTCCTATCCTCAGCCAGAAATTGATTTTGTCCGATTTTACTGTCCGGAGTCTGTAGGGTTGATTCATGAATCAACCCTACCCCACTAGAAATTGATTTTGTCCGATTTTACTGTGCGGGGGGAATAACTTCTAACGGAATACTTTCAGTTTCTCCATCTTTAGATGGATTGACATCGGGACTTTTTTCTGCATCTGGAGTTTTTTCCACCGCTTTGGTTTCCGGGGTAGGGGGATTTTCGGGGGGTACTTCTGGACTGGGGTTCTTTTCCGGGATAGGAGTGAATTCCACCGGGGTTTCGCTTTCAGGAGACGGGGAAACTTCGGGGGAAGGTTCGCTATTACGGGTAGTTTCCGCGGGAGTTTCTTCTATCTGGGGAGATTCTGGGGTAGTTGCGGGGGTATCTGGGGGGGTGTCTTCGCTGATGTTTTGTTCTTCCTGGGGACAAGCTGCCGATTCTAAACCGAGATGACATCGGACTTCCTCCCGTCCCAAAGACACGGCAATTCCCGACACCGACATTAACAAAGCTAGGATGGGTAAGATATTCTTCATAAAATTAGACTTGATTCTACTCCTCGACATCACATTATCTATTTTAGATAGGATCGAATTGATATTGAGAACCCTTTGGCCCCTCATTGCCGCGATTAGCACGCACCAAGGGAACTTGATTAAAAATCTTAAAATCCGTGGTGCTTCCCTGCAAGGTGATTCCTCGATTTAAAGTTTCGACTACAGTAGCACGGTCAGAACTTTTAGCGATCGCTTCTCCTAATACTTTCATGCTATCGTAGGCGGTAGCAGTACGCCAACTGACGCGACCGCGCCAACTTTTCAGCGCATCTTTGGCAAAAGGATCCGTTGCTTGGAAACTCCAAGGTACTGCTAGAACTAATCCGTCGATGCTATCCGCTCCTTGAATAAGGATATCGGGTGTATAAAGTTCATTTCCGCCTAATAAGAGCATTCCAGACGATTCTTGGGCAATAGCCACGGCTTGATCTATGCGATCGCCGTCTTTACTCAGGGACAAAAATACCACCCTAGCGCCGGCTTGTCTTGCCTGATCTATGGCGGTTTTAGCGTTAAAATTGGCTTTGGTTGTGTCTATTGCCTTAACTATCTTGCCTCCCGGTTCCTTTATTGCTTTAGCAAAGGAATCCTTTAATTTTTGACTATAGGGACTATCGGAATTATAAAACAGAACCACTGAGGGAGAATTCTCTTGCTGACTAGCATAATTAGCCAAAGTTTTGGCCACTGCTTCCAGATAACTGCCTAAAACTTCCTGAGATTTATCCTTAAGGGGAATAGTTTTCAGGGTTGATTTTCCCGTTTGACTAACACTGGTAGTCAGGGGAGAAAGAATCGCTAATCCTTCTTTTTCGTAACTTTCAATCGCTTTTTGACTAAAAGGATCGATTCCGTGGCCCATAACTGCTAAAACTTGACCGGATTGAATCAGATCATCAGCGATCGCTTTTGATTGTAACCCACCACCATCATTAGCGATGACTATTTCCAAAGGATTACCCGGATTAGAATTATTAAACTCCTCTTGATACCTTGCCACACCTCGGAGAATTTCCTTGGCGCTGTTGGGGTCGTTAGCGATGGGGACAACGACGGCTATAGTATTCTGATTACCTTTTTCTCTGGCTTTGGCGTTATTGTAATAGATTTTGCCTTCCGGATCGTTTGCTTGGGGAGTGGCTGCTAGTTGATAATCTGCGATCGCATTTGCCCAATCTTCTTTTTTAAAGGCCGCTGCGCCTTTTTCTTTGTTAGGAGTGGAATTAAGCAGTATTTTCTCACCTTGGCTAAATAAATCGGGATTTTTAGCCGTATTACTCACAAAAGTTGCCTTGGTTTGCTTGTCTGGGGTTTCTTCCAGGACGACTGGGGAAGTATCGGGTTTGGGAATCACCATTTGCAATAGACTCCAACCCCCTAAACCTGCGGTTAAAGCGGTAATTATCAAAGCGAAGGGAAGTAACCAGTTAGATTTTTGGCCAACTCTAGTTGTACCCCCCGGGGAGACCACCACCGTGGTTTTAACCGTCGTTGTTACGGGATCCATCGCTTCCCTAGGCAGGCCACAGATAGGACAATCAGGAGTAGTATTGTCGCAGGGTTCATGACCTCCCGCAATCGCTTGCGGATAAGTTTTACCATCTTTAGGGATACCGTCACATTGCCAAGTAGTCATAATCAGTTATCAGTTATCAGTTATCAGTTATCAGTGGGTAAGTTATCAGTTATCAGTTATCAGTGGGTAAGTTATCAGTGGGTAAGTTATCAGATTTGAGTTTTAAGTGAGCAGTATGTGTTAAGTGAGCAGTATTAAATAGCAGTTTCTTGCCATCTTTTCACTGTTTACTGATTACTGTTTACTGTTTACTGGTCACTGTTTACTGATTACTGTTTACTGGTCACTGGTCACTGTTTGAGGACGTTGTCGTAAGCTTTGGAAATAGAGGCCACCGATAAGCAGTAAAAAGAGGATATAAGCAACAATTTGACTAATATAGAGGTTTTGACGATAACCAAACAGGGATTTGAGGAGGAGTCCGGGGAAAGTGCGATCGCTCAAAATTTGGGAACCGTCCCAAACTTGAAAACCGAGAAGACAGGAAGAAGGGAGAGAAGGACAGAAATGGCGATAAAAAGGGTCAATTTCACTTAAAAGACTGATTCCTGCGTCGATATGTTTCAAAACACCGATGAGTAATCCCGCAACGATTAAGAGCAGCAAAGTCCCCATAATTTGGAAAAAGAGACGGATATTAATTTTTACTCCCCCCGCAAATAGGAGAGTTCCCAACAAGGTTGCGACACTTAACCCTGCTATCGCACCGAAGGTTTGTATCTGCCAATCTTTTTGGAATTGGGCCAGGATAAAGAGGACAGTTTCAAATCCCTCCCGCAAGACAGCGATAAAAACGAGCAGAAAAATCGCTTTTCCTGCCCCATTTTCCGATTTTAAACCCGCTTTTACCGCACTTTCTACCTCAGATTTCAAAGATTTGGCCTGTTGAGTCATCCAAATTAACATCCAACTCAACATCAAAACGGCAATCAGTCCAAAAGTGGCGGCCAGTAATTCCTTGAGCATTGGTACGAATGGACTAGGAGAGGCATCCACTTGCAAAAGGATTCCCCCTAGCAAAATACCGACTAAAACACTAGCCACCACTCCCGCACCAATACCACGATACACCCATGAGTTAAGTTGCGATCGACCCGATTTTTGTAAACAAGCGAGGACAATTCCCACCACTAAAGCGGCCTCGAAACCTTCCCGGAGAGTGATAATAAAAGTGGGTAAAGCGGAACTAAGATTCATAAGCTAGTGGATAAACTCTAGCTTTGATCCTAGCTTAAGCAAAATCCCGCAGCATCTTGCGAATTTCCAGATTGTGTAATTCTTCTTGTCCGATCATACCGCGGGCGAATTCTTCCAGGTAAATACTGGCATCTTCGACGGTTTCTAGGAGTGCTTTGTACAAATCAAGGGATTTTTTCTCATGATTGAGGCTCTCACTCAAGATTGCTTTGATATTGTGTTCATAGCTTTCCTCGATGGGGGCAATTTTTAAGCTAGGATGACCTTCTAAACCGGTGAGAATTTCCCCAACTTGTTGCGCGTGGGTGAGGGACTCCGTGGCCTGAGTCTGGAAAAATTGGACGATGGGGATGCGATGGGGACCTGTCACCATCAGGGAATAGTGGGTGTAACGGACAACTCCCGCTAGTTCAAATTCCATGATTTCGTTCAGTTGTTCGATGGTTTTGTCTCTGTCTAGTTCTCGCATAAGATTCTCAATAATTTGTCTCTAATTGCAATTGTAGCTAATCCAAACCGGCTAAATGAATCTAAAAACCTTGTTGGCTAATATCTTTAGGCTTTTTTGCCATCAAAAAAGTGCCAGCCATTTGAGCAATCGGGAGGAAAATTTAGGCACTTTTTCCCTGAAAATGCCTAAAACCCTACACCCCACGACAAACCCTTTCAGCAAACCCTAGGTGCTGAATCGAGGCGATCGAGTCAAAAAGATTTTAGCCGGGGGAATAGCAACTCAAGAGGTCATTAAAGGTTTCATTTTGCCTTAAACCATCGAAAACAAAGTTATTACGCACTAATTCGCCACATATATCCGGTTCTATGTCTAGAGCTTCCCGTAAACAGTCGATCGCTTTTTCTTGTTGACCGAGGGCGGCATAACAGCAGGCGGCATTATACCACGCATAGCGATCATCTTGATCGATTTTTAACGATTCTTCATAACAGGCGATCGCTTCTGGTAAACGCTGTAATTCCTGTAAGATCACACCCTGTTGATACCAGGACCAGTAATCTTGCGGTCGGATATCGAGGGCGGTACGATAATTAAATAAAGCCTCTTGGGGATTGCCCCAATCCCGGAAAGCGTCGCCGCGACGATACCAGGCCCAATAATCCCGGGGTCGCGCCCCCAAGGCCAGATCATAGAAAGTGATAGCGCGTTCGTAATTTTTCAGCAATCGATAGGCCTCCCCTTGCCGGTAGGCTGCCCAATAGTCCCCCGGACTATGACTTAGGGCCCGTTGAAAACAAGCGATCGCTTTTTCGTAGTCCTTTAATTCCTGTAGATAAACACAACCTTGGTCGTACCAAGCCCAATAGTTATCATCCTTTACCTGTGCGGCGTTAGCATAACTTTGAGCCGCTTCTTCATACATTCCCAAGTCTTCTAGTATCATACCCCTTTTGTACCATGCCCAATAATCATCTGGATAATATTCTAAGGCTTTTTCGTAGCTGATTAAGGCTCCAAAATAGTCCATTCTTTCTTTTAAAATATTGCCTTGGTCATACCAGTCCCGATAGGTATCCGGACGGCATTCGAGCGCTCGATAGACAGTGAGTAGATAGGTCATAGTTATTAATCGATAGTAAGTAGGGAGGCACAATTATTTGTAGGATGGGTTAGCGGTAGCGTAACCCATGCGGGGGTTGGGTTTCATGCTTCAACCCAACCTACGTTCATCTTATATTTAATTCCACCCACCTACTTAATTAGAGCCGTCAGTCTTATCAGTTATCAGTGGGATTGTTCGGTGGGCAGTGGGTACTTTTTCCCTGAAAATTAGGTAGTTGACCACCTGAAAATCGGTAAAACCCTACACCCCACACCCCACACCCCACACCCTGCCCCCAGGAAAAGCTTTTTGCCGCAAACCCTAGTTATACTTTTAGAACAGATTCAGATCCGTTAAAGCGCCGAGACTGCTAGAGGAGACTAACTTGGCGAATTTGCCGAGAATTCCCGTTTTATAGCGTGGGGGGCGCGGTTGCCAATGGTTACGACGACGGGTTAATTCTTCCTCCGATACATTTAACTGCAAGAGACGCTGACGAGCATCAATAGTGATTTGATCCCCTTCCTCTACTAGGGCAATTGTACCACCCACCGCCGCTTCTGGAGCGACGTGACCGACCACCATGCCATAGGTTCCCCCGGAAAAACGACCATCGGTAATTAATCCCACGGAATCCCCTAAACCGGCGCCGATAATTGCCGAAGTGGGGGCTAACATTTCCCGCATACCCGGTCCACCTACTGGTCCCTCGTAACGGACAACCACCACATCCCCAGCTTGAATTTTTCCAGCTAAAATTGCCTCTAAACAGGTTTCTTCCGACTCAAACACCCGCGCCGGTCCGGTGATTACCGGAGTTTTCACGCCGCTAATTTTGGCCACCGCCCCCTCTGTGGCCAGATTTCCTTTTAAAATGGCTAAATGACCCTCTTTATAGACAGGATTGCTAAAAGGACGGATAACATCTTGTCCTGAGGGCGGTTGGTCGGGAATATCGGCTAAAATCTCGGCGATAGTCTGACCGCTAATGGTGAGAGCATCCCCGTGTAGTAAACCATTAACCAGGAGAATTTTCATCACTTGGGGAATACCGCCGGCTTTGTGCAGATCCACGGTAACGTAACGCCCGGAGGGTTTAAGATCGCAGATAACCGGTACACGCTGCCGGATAGTTTCAAAATCATCGATCGATAATTCTACCCCGATGGTGCGGGAAATGGCTAAAAGGTGCAGCACAGCGTTAGTGGAACCTCCCACCGCCATAATTACCGAAATGGCGTTTTCAAAGGCTTTACGGGTCAAAATTTGGCTAGGGAGAATCTGTTTTCTAACCGCCTCGACCAAAACCTTGGCCGATTCTTCGGTACTATCGGCTTTTTCCGCATCTTCGGCGGCCATGGTTGAGGAATAGGGTAAACTCATCCCCATGGCTTCAAAAATGGAAGACATGGTATTAGCAGTAAACATTCCACCACAGGAACCGGCCCCGGGGCAAGCGTTGCGTTCAATTCCGATGAGGTCTTCTTCACTGATTTTACCGGCGCTGTACTGTCCCACGGCTTCAAAGGAACTGACCACGGTTAAATCGCAATCTTTGTAGCGCCCCGGTTTAATCGTGCCACCATAGACGAAAATAGCGGGAATATTCATCCGGGCCATGGCAATCATTGCCCCCGGCATATTTTTGTCACAACCCCCGATAGCGAGGACTCCATCGAGACTTTGACCATTACAGACGGTTTCAATGGAATCGGCGATTACTTCCCTAGAAACGAGAGAATATTTCATTCCTTCTGTTCCCATGGAAATCCCGTCACTAATGGTGATAGTCCCGAAAAGTTGCGGCATTCCCCCCGCTAATCTCGTGGCTGCTTCGGCACGCATTGCTAAATCATTAATTCCCATGTTACAGGGGGTAATGGTGCTAAATCCGTTAGCGATGCCGATGATTGGTTTGCTAAAGTCCTCATCCCCAAAACCTACCGCTCTTAACATGGCCCGATTAGGACTGCGTTGGGTACCTTGGGTAACAATGCGACTTCTGTAGTTATCTGCCATAACTTTATCTTTCTCCAATGGCGGCTGACGGGTGCGATCGCGGCTCAAGTTCTCCAATCGCACCTTTATTTCTATTTTCTGACTTTTGGCCGCTCTGAGCAGGTTTTAGGACAGTCCATCTCTAAAGAAAATATAAAACTGTGGGATGATTCAGGGTACAACTATAAAATCAGCAATATCGAGAGTTCCTGTTAATCCAGTGATTTCGATAATTGCGTCGGTGGCTGCATTAAATTCTCGACATTGGCTCCTAAAGTCAAATTAACCGAGGCTCGAATGGTATCGATTTCTGTGGTAAGGTTAATTTATCAGTGCGAAATCAGCCGCTATCAGGGTAGGAACAGTCAACAAATTGGCAAATTCAGAGCCACTTCCTAAACCAGCAGCACTACCATTTTGATTGTAGTAAATACTGCCACTACTGGTACTGTAAACGATAAAAGCGCTGCTAGTGGCGACTAAATCATCGTCAGCGACGCTGGCAAATTCAGCCGGTTGACTGAAGCCATTGCCAATGATACTTTGTAAGGCAGTAAAGATGGCTTTACTTAATACTATTTTATCACTGCCCGAAGTGAAATCGCTGATGGCATCGATGCCTAAATTACTACTGTTGAAGATAAAATTATCGCTACCATTACCACCAGTAAGTAAATCATCACCAAAACCACCAATTAAGCTATCGTTTCCGTTTTGACCGGTTAATTGATCGTTGCCACCACCACCAGTTAGAGTATTATTAAGGCTATTCCCGGTTAGTCGGTCATTACCGCTATCGCTAATAATATTTTCGATGGTGTTATTTGCCGAAAAAGTCAATTTTAGATTATTGGTGACGGCGGTTTGGACAGCAGTAGTCCCCAAGTTAACTCTTACTGCGGTATTTGTCCCAGTAAAGTCGAGGGTATCGATACCACCAGTGGTAGTTTCTTGGATGGTATCGCTTCCTAATGGGGTTGAAGCATTGAAACAGTAAATATCGTTACCATTAGCACCAGCGAGGATATTGTTACCGCTATTTCCAGTGATTTTATTGTCACCAGCGTTACCTGTACCATTAATATTATTACTGCCAATTAGTCTGAGGTTTTCGACATTATTGGGTAAGGTTCGAGTAATGCTGCTTTGTAGGGTGTCAGTAATAATTACTTGTCCAATTGCTTCGTCGGGATTGATGGTAGCATTAACCGCATTTGACAGGGTTACTGTAAAAGCTTCATCAGGTTCATTGAGGTTATCATTGAGGATGGGAATGCTAATAGTAGCGGTGGCAGTATTAGGTGCAATGGTGATAGTTCCAGTTTTGCTAGTGTAATCTACATTAGCGGTAGCGTTAATGGGTGCAGTGGTATAGTTGACGCTAATTGGTTGTGTACTTGGATTATTTACAGTGACGGTGAGGATTGCATTACTATTTTGACCTTCCACCACGGTGATGTCATTGATGGAGAGTTGCGAGGTGACAGTGCTATCGTCATCATTAATCGTACCTTGTCCTTGATTATCGGTTATCGTAACATTACGACCATTGGCTTGTAAGTTACTCAGATTGAGGAAGAAAGTCTCGTTATTTTCAACTTTAGTATCGCCATTGACAGCAACAGTAATCGTCTTAGAAGTCTCCCCAACATTGAAGGTTAAGGGAGTAGTAGCAATCGCTGTATAATCATTATCTGCTGTGGTAGCGGTTCCATTGGCTGTAGAGTAATTGAGGGTGACAGATGTATCAACTGGATTGGAAAGGGTGACGGTAAAGACTGCATTGGTAGTCCCGCTATTTCCTTCGCTAACAGTTACGTCATTGATTGAAATAGAGGCACTGTCATCATTGGTAATTGTTCCCGTGGCTGCGTTGGGAGTACCTACGGTATAACCTGTCCCCGCAGCAAGGGTTAAAATGACGGTTTCATCGGGTTCAACTGTGGTGTCAGCAGTGGGGTCAAAGGTTACAGTCGCAGTGGATGAACCAGCAGCAAAGGTGACACTGGTGGGAATAGAAGTGTAATCGGTTCCATTAGTAGCTGTTCCCCCAACTGTATAGTTAGCGGTTAAGGCGCTGGTAGTAGAACCGGTACGAGTAAAGGTATAGACTAAGTTAGTTGTCCCATCTTCTGTCACACTACTGGGAGAAACCGCAAGCGTAATACTGGGAAGAGTCGGACTAGAAACATAGCTAAAATAACTAGCAGTTAGACTTAATGCTGTTTGATCAGTGATATAAGCAATCAGTTCATCTGGTTCGGTTCCGGGTTTGTTGATGTAGAGATTAGTAGTGGAACCAGAAACTGTTAAGAGATAGTCACTACTTGAACCGCGTAGCTGAATTATATCATCAGTGGGGTTAAAGTCATAGATTATCGCGTAGTCGCTAGTACCTCCAGTAGTTGAAAAACCGTCATCATAGAACATCCTTGTCGTATCTCCAAGGATAAAGAGATCGTTTTCTGTTCCCCCTCTTAGCGCATCCGATTCTCCTATACCGCTATTTGTTCCTTGTAGGGTGTCATTCCCATTACCCCCGCTCAGATCATCATAACCAGCACCCCCATTGAGGACATCATTCCCATCATCTCCATAAATTTCGTCATTACCAGCATTACCTGAAATAGTATCATTACCCCTTCCACCAGAGAGTCTATCTCTTTCTATACCGCCAAAGATAACATCATTATACTCAGTTCCCTTAAATGGAGAAGTCTGGCCAAAACTCTCAATCGAAGTAAAGGTATCAGTTTCCGTACCGACAGTAATCGTTCCACTCCCAGCGGTGTCGTAGGTCATGGTTAAACCACTACTACCATAGCTGTAGTCAGCATGATAGCGATCACTACCAGCACCACCATTTATCGTGTCATTATTGCCTTCATCGCCGGTAAAGTAATCATCTCCTGAATCACCATTGAGGAGATCATTACCATTACCACCATAAAGCTGATCATTACCTACACCCCCATTGAGGACATCATTCCCATCCTCTCCATAAATTTCGTCAAAACCAGCATTACCTGAAATAGTATCGTTACCACCTCCACCTTTGAGTCCACCCTCATAATATTCATTTTCTGTCCCGCCAAAAATGACATCATTATACTCAGTTCCCTTAAACCCGTTAAAATTCTCAATCGAAGTAAAGGTATCAGTTTCTGTACCAACAGTAATCGTCCCACTCCCGGTAGCGGTATT
Source organism: Microcystis sp. LE18-22.4A (assembly GCF_027531105.1). Lineage (NCBI taxonomy): Bacteria > Bacillati > Cyanobacteriota > Cyanophyceae > Chroococcales > Microcystaceae > Microcystis > Microcystis sp. LE18-22.4A. Next base: position 2,404 of record NZ_JAPZRB010000278.1, on the reverse strand, counting down.
GTAGGTCATGGTTAAACCGCTACTAGCATAGCTGTAGTCAGCCTCATAGCGATCAATCCCACTACCACCATTTATCGTGTCATTACCGTCCTCATTGGTAAAGTAATCATCTCCTGCATCACCATTGAGGCTATCATTCCCACTACCACCATAAAGTTGATCATTATCAGCACCACCATTGAGGACATCATTCCCATCCTCTCCATAAATTTCGTCAAAACCAGCATTACCTGAAATAGTATCGTTACCACTTCCACCTGAGAGAGCGCCATAATAATAATAAAATTCACTTTCTGTCCCGCCAAAAATGACATCATTATACTCAGTTCCCTTAAACCCGTTAAAACTCTCAATCGAAGTAAAGGTATCAGTTTCTGTACCGACAGTAATCGTCCCACTCCCGGTAGTGGTATTGTAGGTCATGGTTAAACCGCTACTAGCACTACTGTAGTCAACCTCATAGCGATCAGTCCCACTACCACCATTTATCGTGTCATTACCCGCATCGTTGGTAAAGTAATCACTTCCATCCCCACCGTTAAGAGAGTCATTACCATTACCTCCATAAATATTATCGCTTCCCCCCAGACCACTTAAAGTATCATTGCCATCTAACCCAAAAATATTATCACTGTCAGAAGTTCCCGTAATATTATCATTCCCATTAGTACCCGTAAAATCCGCCTGTTCTACTTGAATAATTTCCCCATTTACTATAATTGTTGTCTGGTCATTCTCTGCTCGTAAAGCGTCTAAGGTTGCCACATCCAGACTATTTCCCCGCACCAACTCCGCAAAAATTGCTCCCTCATCTCCGGCGCTATCCACCTGATTAATTTGAGCATCCACATAATGCCCAATTTCTTCTAAAATTACATTAATTATCGATGCTGACGAGGCCGTATTTAAAAAAGATGCTGATAGATAAATCTTATTCGTACTGCTGGCATAAGCACCATTCGCCGTCCCCAAAACCTCATCACTGAGTACCTCAATCGGGGGAATTTGACTAAAATTTCGGCTTTGCCACTGTTGTCGTAATTGCGTCGCCTTAACCACATCATAACTTGTGCCAAAAGCAGTTTCTAAATTCGCCCAAAAACCATCAGATTGAGCAAAATAGAACAAAACATCGTCAACAACAGGAAGAATCGGCAAAAGAGGGGTAGTCATGACAGTAACAGCAAAAGTTTATTGCTAACAATTTTAGCATAACAATGGCCAATTTTTCAAGACACCTGTAACAGAAATTAACATTTATACAGAAAACGGGTTTCTTCAAGAAACCCGTTTTCTTGGGCGACAAACCAGAATTATTCAGGTTTGATTAACTGATTTAAATAGCCTTGAAAATCTGAGATTGAGTCAAGAGTAATCGCTTGTCTTAAGAGATTTTTCAGAAGAGAAGTGTCTTGAATTTGGCTAATCTCATCAACCAGTTCCGAAGGCACATTCTCAAACCGAATCTCAAGGGCATCAATGACAGATTCTCGAGCTTTTTGAATCATCCCCTTTTCCATTCCCATTCTTTCAACACTGGTAATATAAGGCATTCTTTTTTCCTCCTCGTACTGATTTAATTCCTGTTGAAACTCTTGTTCTAATTCAGTGGGTAAGCTCATCAACCAATCGATAAACTTAAAGAGGTTGAGAATATCCTCTCGTTGATAACCCTGTTCGTACAACCGTTTAGTTAATGCTAATTTCGCTTCTTTGCGCTTTTTTCGGTTTTGCCGAGTTTCTAAAGCTTGGAGATGCGCCATCACGACTGTAGCAAAAGGATTGCGGCTGGCTGCTAAAGCTGACCACTGCTGCTTAAATTCTAGCAACTTGACGACCGGAAAGCGAAAACTCACTTGACAATCAAATAACTCACGTTCAAATTGATTGGGTCGCCAAGAAGCATTATCATCACCTAAAACTGCCAAACTCGCTACTGAACGCCTGTAACGATCATAAATGCGATAGTAATAGACAAACATCCGTTCAGCAAAGTCAATTTCTCGCTGACCCTGGATTTCTATGTGGATTAAAACCCAGGTCTCTTCTCCCGCAAGACGATAAATTTTCACCAACTTATCGACGAGACGTTTGCCTAACTCAGCATCGCGCACCACTTGTTGAAGTTCTTTGTCGAGAAATTCAAAGCCTTGATTCCAATCAATACCCGCGTGAGCTTGAGGAAAAAAGAAGGAAACAAAGTCTTCAAAGTAGATTTCTAAGACATCTTTCCAAGGAGTATCAAAATCAGTATTTGGGTTAGTCATTTCAGTTATCAGTTATCAGTTATCAGTTATCAGTTATCAGTTATCAGTTATCAGTTATCAGTTATCAGTTATCAGTTATCAGTTATCAGTTATCAGTTATCAGTTATCAGTTATCAGTTATCAGTTATCAGTTATCA
>NZ_JAPZRB010000456.1:0-1002 GCF_027531105.1 Microcystis sp. LE18-22.4A | reverse complement strand
GTCTTCTCTGTACTTTAACCAATATTTATACATAATCATCAATCCTTTTACTTAGGAGGTGAACTATCTTTAGATTAAAAAAATTCTGATTATTTGTCGTTACTCAAAAGTCATGAAAATGGTACTTTTTTTTAGGTACTCTCAAGTAACCTGACAGGGTACTGAAAAGTAATCTTAAGTCCTGCAACCCTTAAACAATGATGATAAATGAACTAAAAATGACTGAAACTAAAACCATTTCATGGACTGAATTAGAAATGCTGGTTAATGATCTGAAAAAAAAGCATACAAAAAAGCGATTAACGGACGTGGAGACAAAAATATTAAAAGGTATTTTTGAGAATAAAACATATCGTGATCTAGCAAAAGAAATTGAAATTAGGACAGAAGAACAGTCAATCAAGAATGCGGCTTCTAGTTTATTTAAAATATTGTCAGAGCAAACAGGTGAAAAGATTGGAAAGACTAATCTGATTACTGCTTTGGCAAGGTATAGAGATAATTCTCAGATATTTGATCATAACAATAAACCGCAACCTCAGCAATCAAATAAAGTTCTTGAATTAGTTATGGAGGTAGGGATAGACGACCTGACACCAGAGAAAATTGATAAAATTATCAGCTTTCTTCAAGAAACTGCCAGAGACAACACGATCAAGCCTATTATGAAACTTAAAGGCAGTATTCGGCTATTTTTAGAAGGTTCAGAAGAGGGCTTAAAGCACCTAGCAGATTTACATCAATCGGGGGAATTGCAAGCCCTTCTCAATGAACTTAAATCAGACGATATACCCGAAATTATCGTCAAAAAAGCAGAGTTCACTACAGATGCAAAAGTTATTGAAAAAGCCGAATTAATTAGGTTCTTCGTTACTTGGTATGGTTCGATAGGGGGGCATAAATCGACTAAATCCTTATCTGGCAAGAGACTTAATTGATTAGTTCGCTCTAGATAAAAAACAATTGACAAAAATCGCTAAATGCCTTTCTATATAAGGGTTC
>NZ_JAPZRB010000205.1:0-6071 GCF_027531105.1 Microcystis sp. LE18-22.4A | reverse complement strand
AAATCCTTATCTGGCAAGAGACTTAATTGATTAGTTCGCTCTAGATCAAAAACAATTGACAAAAATCGCCAAATGTCTTTCTCTATAAGAGTTTCATTCCTTATAATCCTGTACGTTGCATAAGACAAACCGAAGAACCATCTGGGTTGTAATAAACCTACACCTGTCAGCATCCCACACCCCATCTTCCCACTTCCCCGCGGTTGAGTTAGCGGGTTAGGCTTCGATCTGTCAGAATACAAGTATTGAAACAAACCTTTTAAGAGGCTTCATGGTGGAAGTTAAAGTTGTTCCCCCGAAACGCAATTGGGTTCAGACGTGCTGGCAATCTCTGAATTCCTTATCCCGCTTACTGGTGATTGCTCTAGCTGCACCACTTGTCGTCCTGAATGTCTGGGCATTATCGGCAATTTTTGGCTATTTTGAATCTTTATTTGTTATTTTACTGATAGCGGCCGTTCTATCTTTTCTCTTGGGTTATCCGGTGACTTGGTTGGAACGTCAGGGATTAAAAAGGGGTTTAGCTGCGATCGTGGTTTCCCTGATCACGATTTTAATTTTTGTGGCCGTGGGCATAACCCTAGTTCCCTTAGTCTTCACCCAAGCGCAGCAATTTGTCAATAGATTGCCAGAATGGTTAGACTCGGGACAGCGCCAACTGATGCAACTAGATACCAAAATCGACACGATGAATCTGCCGATTCCGATCAGTTTCGATGGTGTTATCGCTCAGTTTAACAGTCGTTTAGGGGCAGAATTGCAAATTCTAGCGGGAAGAAGCGTTAATTTAGCCCTTAATCTCACGGTTTTTACCGTGGTGCGGGTGCTTGATGTGCTGCTAACCATTATCCTCACCTTTTATCTACTTCTCCACAGTCCCGATATCTGGAGGAGTATTATCCAATGGTTGCCCAAACCCGTCCAACAACCCTTTTCCCTAACCCTACGCTTAAGTTTTCAGAATTACTTTGTCGGACAGGTAATTTGCGCCACCTGCATGGCCCTGGGATTAGTCACGGCATTTTTATCGATTAAAGTTCCTTTTGGTCTCCTATTCGGTCTGTTGATTGGCACCATGGCCTTAATCCCTTTTGGGGGAACTGTCGGCATTGTCACGGTGACAGCTTTACTAGCTTTGCGCGATATTGGTTTAGCTCTGCAAGTTTTAGCCGTAGCTGTAGTGGTGCAGCAAATTGTCGAAAACGGCATTGCTCCCCGGATTTTGGGCAGTGTCACGGGGTTAAATCCCTTTTGGGTGTTGGTTTCGGTCTTGACGGGGGCGCGAGTGGGCGGTTTACTGGGGGTGATTGTCGCGGTTCCCATGGCAGTAATGATCAAGGAAGCTTTGGAGGTGATCCGTCAAGTGACACCAGAGGAGACAAAACACGGGATAATTAAACCCTCTCTCCCCCTAGAATCAGAATCCTCTAGCGAGGTGGTTTCTCGCTGAAGAATGACTGACGGCATCATCTAGGGCGATGTGAGCAGTAATATTGGCCGGGATAAATCGGCAATTTTCTCGCAGGTTCTTGGCTTTTCTCCCTCGATCGAGTTATGATATCCATATTGGTAGATTAACTCCACTTGCCCTGATCGCCGTCCCTGACGGATGCCTTGCTGGTCTCTGGGGCCTGGCTTATTGGGAGATTAGCTAACCAATTATCTCTAAACTCGGATAATTTTAAGAAAAGGTCAATGTCTATCCCGATAAATAAGCAAAAAATCGATATTTTGGTTAAATAGGCTACATTAACAGCCAGCTTTCTATCGTAAGCTCGAAGTTAAGACATAAAGTCAATATCACCCTCCGATTGCAATGAGAAAATGTTTGAATCGCTTAATATTTGGGCTTTTCAGACATTTTTTTTGTGGATTGATACTAAATCCAGTTATTAAAAACTGATTTAGTATGACATGGACAAACACCAACAGACCATGATCTGGAGAGATCGTCAAGAAAAGTATCAGAGTGAACTCTTGGAAAAGAATTGGTAAAATATAATTAGTAGGGAGAGTATTGCTGTTAATGTTTCGCTTTTTAACGAGACGTTAACCAAGCTCAAAGGCAAAAAATAGCAGTAATTTGCTAAAAGCTAAAAGCCGATAGCTGACTGCTCTATACATCTCTCGTATTCTTTACTTGTCGAGTTCAACACGACCCCTTTATGGAATCAAGCAACCCGTCAGGGAAGACTTCCGAACCTCCTAGTCATAGGTGGGCCAATTTACTCGGAACCATGATCGCAATTCTGACCCTAACGTTACCCTTGTTAGCGATTGGATATAACTCCACGCCTAACTATACCGAAGAACCCCTTACCGGTAACACATCCTACTCCCTAACGAGGCAAATGAGGTGACAGAATTGAGATAGACGATTGCCAAAATAAAAATTTTTTTCTTCGTCCCGATCCCCCTTATGGGTAAAATTTGGATCGGAGTTAATCAAAGTGTGTTTTAATTTTGCTTGCGCTTTTAGGTGACTCTAAAGGCGCTATTGTCTTGTATTTGGAGAAAGCTTGTGGATTTATCGCGCATTCCTGCCCAACCGAAACCAGGTTTAATTAACGTTTTAGTGGAAATTACCGCCGGCAGTAAGAATAAATACGAGTTTGATAAGGATTTAAACGCCTTTGCTCTCGATCGCGTTCTCTATTCTTCGGTACAATATCCCTGTGATTATGGTTTTGTTCCCAATACCCTCGCCGATGACGGCGATCCTTTAGATGGTATGGTGATCATGGATCAGCCTACTTTCCCCGGCTGTGTGATTACGGCGCGCCCTATTGGTATGTTAGAAATGATCGATGGTGGTGATCGCGATGAAAAAATTCTCTGTGTTCCCGCTAAAGATCCTCGTTATGCTGAGGTAAAATCCCTCAAAGATGTCTCTCCCCATCGCTTGCAGGAAATCGCCGAGTTTTTCAAAACCTATAAGAATCTAGAGAAAAAAGTCACAGAAATTCTCGGTTGGAAAGATGTGGACGCAGTAACCGCTTTAGTTGAACAGTGTATTGCTGCTTATAAGTAAGGTTTGCGGCAAAAAGTTTGTTGGTGGGGTTAGTTATCAGTTATCAGTTATCAGTTATCAGTTATCAGTTATCAGATGTGAGTTTTCAGTTCACTGATTACTGTTTACTGTTTACTAATCACTGAAAAAAGCTTCTCCCTACACCCCACTACCCCACTTCCCCACTACCCCACTTCCCACACCCTACACCCCAATTTATGCGAATAGAAACCTTAAAATCGGGTTTAATCGTCTCCTGTCAAGCGCCAGTGGAGTCATCTCTGCACGATCCTGTAATTATTGCCGCCATGGCTCATGCTTGCGTGGACAGGGGTGCTTGTGGGGTCAGAATTGATAGTCCCACTCATCTGAAAGCCACCCGTCAACAATTGCCGGATATACCGATAATTGGGCTCTGGAAACGCAATTATCGCGATTGTTCGGTATATATTACTCCCAAATATCAAGATGCTCTCGCTATTGCCGATGCGGGTGCCGATATAATTGCCTTGGATGCTACCCCAAGAAAGCGTCCTAATGATGAAAATTTAGCCACAATTATCGATCGTATTCATCAGGAAACTGGTAAATTAGTCATGGCAGATATAGACTCGATCGAAAGTGCTATTTATGCCGTGGCAGCCGGTGCTGATATTGTCGGTACAACTCTTTACGGTTACACAGAAGCAACTAAAAATCTACCACCGCCGAGTTTTTCTTTCCTAGAAGAATTAGTTAATAAGTTATCAGTTCCTGTTATCTGTGAAGGAGGAATATCGACTCCAACAGAAGCAAAAAAAGCCCTCGAAGTTGGTGCATATTCGGTAGTTGTTGGCACGGCAATTACAGGGATTGATTTAAAAACTACCGCTTTTTTACAAGGAATTTTATCAAAAGATTAATGGGAGGGAAAAAACCAAAAAGTTTAGCCGCACCTCCTAAAATAGCGACAACCAAAGCGATTAAAATCCCCCGGTTTGTGAATTGCTGATAGGCAATCCCTGCGGTCAATCCGTTAATTTTTTCGTCACTACAATGGATAAACCCGTTAACTTTTCTTAACGTACCCATGTTTATTGTAATATTTCTTAATAGACAGGGATGGATCATATTTGCTAAAAAGGAGATCAAGTCAAAAAAAAGAACCCTTGGCAACCTCTCAAAATTACCCGATGATATTATCAAAATTAGCCACAGCAAGAGGATTTAATGGCGAGACTTGTGGCCATAGTTTAGGAAAATGATTAGACTTAGAGAAAGCCTTAGATTTATGAAAGGTTTCCCCGATTTGTACCCAGTAAGAGGACATCAGAAATTCTCTTAATCCCTCCTACAGCACAGGTTATGACCTTGTGTCAAAGGGGAAGTCCAGTCATAAAATGATCAAATTCTAACTGCGCCACCGTAAAATTTGTGCTTTAATGGGGTTGACAAAATCCCGTTTTTCTGCTTGAGATTTTTCGTATTCTTGCTTGAGGCGATAATACCATTTGGCCTGGGTATCGGCATCATCAATTAACATCAAAGCTGGATGATAACTAAGTCCTTCCTGTTGTTTAATCACCACATCGCGATCCTGTTTGAGGAATTGTCGAGTTAAATAACGCAAAAGAGGGGTTAAAAATGCCAACCAAGGAATCGTATAGTATAAACTTTGATGGACTTCGCAGTGATTTTCATCGATGGGAGTAATTGCCGTAAAAGCACAGGCCAAATGGCGATCACCCCGTAGTATTTCTGTACGCACCGAGGGCAATTCAAAAACAATTTCAATCGATACTTTATTACCCAAAATTTTATAGGGTTTCGCACTTACTGGCATATCATAGGGAGCAAGACGAAAACCGAGGGGAACAGGTTCGTATTGTTTTTCTTTGACCCGAAATTGGCGCGGACCGCTGCGCCACCACCAAGAAGTATGAACGTAGGGACCGTGGGCCGGATCCATCAATCCCACCACTGCATGGTCAATATTGCAGTCAAAAGTGATAGTTTCGGCTATTTTGGGGGTAAGTTTGCCAAAATCGGCAATAGTCGGCACAGGGGGCAGATTTTCTCGATTAATTTCTCTTTTTGAGTCTGCCGGAATAAACACCCAGATATGACCTTGTATTTCACGACAGGGATAACTGGTGACACAAATTCTGCTAATATCAAGGCGATCGTGTTCAGTTAATGAGGGGATCTCAGAACAAACGCCATCGCTAGTGTTAAATTTCCAGCCATGATAGCAACAGTACACCCCATCCCCTTCAATCCAGCCATGGTGCAGCGGAATGCCACGATGGGGGCAAATATCCCGCAATGCGAACACTTCTCCATCCTCTCTCCTCCCGACAACAATCGGTTCACCTAGCATTTTTTTGGCCATTAGCTGACCGGGTTTAAGTTTATTTGCCGGTGTGGCCACATACCAAAAGTCGCGCAGTAAGCTAGTCATAGGGTTTGTCTGGAGAGCTTCGATCGTTCATCCTATCATTAGAAATGAAGGTTATGACCGGGACTAGGGCAGATAATTTATGGACGTAACTGGATTCGAACCAGTGACCCCATCGATGTCAACGATGTACTCTAACCAACTGAGCTATACGTCCGCACGAATTGCTATTATAACACGATTGCTTCTAATTAGGCAAGCCCCTAGGCAATAAATTGATAGCCAATTAACTTATAAATTAACTTGGCAGTGGTAAATTCTGAGACCACCGAATCACTAATCGGGGCCAATTCCATCACATCGCAGCCAATCACCTGATGAGTTTGGAAAAGACGACGGAGAAAGCCTAGGGTTTGATGCCAACTTAACCCCCCCGGTTCCGGGGTTCCCACCCCCGGAATTAAAGCCGGATCTATGCCATCCACGTCTATAGTTAAAAATACCTTCTCGGTGGTAATTTTGGCGATCGCTTTTTCGATCCAATCCGCATCCCTGGCGATATCTCGATCCCAAATCACGGGAATCTGCTGTTTAGCGATTAATTCGGCTTCTTCTCGACAAATAGCCCGAATTCCCACGGGTAAGGTCGGTAAACCCATTTCTAACACCCGACGCATCACACAG
>NZ_JAPZRB010000499.1:0-4046 GCF_027531105.1 Microcystis sp. LE18-22.4A | reverse complement strand
GTCTAATGATCTGGTAGTCTATGAAGCTTTAAAGGTAAGAAACTTAGTAAAAAATCGTCAGCTGTCTAAGTCGATTTCTGATGCTTCTTGGTATCAATTCACTGAATGGTTGAATTATTTTGCCAAGATTTATCGGATTGTTTGTATTGCTGTTCCTCCCCATTTCACGACTCAAGATTGTTCAGTTTGTGGTACGATAGTTCAAAAAAAATTAAGTAATAGAACTCATCAATGTCCCAATTGTAAAACAATCTTAGATAGGGATCATAATGCAGCAATCAACATTCTTAAAAAAGGGTGGCAATATTTGGGAAATCATCTCAATGCCTCGACTTCGCTCGGCATTGACACTGAGCGAAGTCGAAGTGTCAACGGTACTGTTGGGCAAACAGAAACCGACCCAACCCCCCCACCCCCCCTGCCCCCCCGACATCGGGGGGGTCGGGGGGGCAAGGGGGGGGGGAGAGTCCGACCTCTGGGTTTTTAATGGAGACATTGAGAATTTAAGCCGTCTCGTTGAGCAAGGAATTTCCGATAGTGATAGGTCAAGAATCCCCCGTCACAGCCTAGCTTGACGGTGGGAGTATGTCAAACGCGGTTAATAGGACAAAATTAACCGGACATATCGAACGGAGTCTTTGATCTAGATGCTTAAAGACTGATTGAGGATAAAATACCCAGTTTCAATGGACAAGAGCTTATCGAAAATTTGGGTTTAACCCCATTGACGCGACCATCTTAAAAAGGTGGCGTGGCGAGGAATCACCGTCCGTTTACGGCGGTGAGGATGTCAACTAATGGCAAGGAGAGAGTTAAACGGCTCTCTCCTTAATTATTGCTATTCGTCGTCGTCGCTGGCGCCAACTTGCTTGAGATGAATATGTTTTCTCCCCAAAGTAATTTCAAATTCATCTCCCGGTTTGAGTCCCATTTTTTTGGTGTAGGCCGAACCGATTAGGAGATTATTATTGGATTGGACACTGATCCGGTAGCTGGCCGAGCGCCCACCTCGTCCGTGTCCATTGGCACTGCTATCTAAGTCAATTCCCTCGGCATCGATTAAAGCATTGAGAAATTTCATCATATTAACGCGTTCAATACCATTTTTTGTCATGGTATAGTAGCCGCATTCCCGAGCTTTTTCCTCTTTGCTGAGGTTGCCTAGCTGTTTAACTTTCTCAATTAGTTCGAGGCCAGTCAGGGGTTCTGGATTGGTAGTTTTGTTCATTTAAGTTCGCGGCAGATAAGTAAAGGTTAGGGTCATCAAGGCTAGTCGAGGAGAATTGCTCCCCCTGGCCAGAAACAATCGGGTTACGATTGATCTCTACACTCATCTTACACGGTATAAACTAAAAATTATCACTTGCTTGAGGAAATTGATTGTAATTGATTACAGGCTATCTCTCGATCGAAATCTTAACAGAATTTACCAATGTTGATCGAGATGCTGAGGGAAGGGAGGTTAACCTTTCTGTCATCAATGAGGGCAGGGGGTAGGATAGAGATAAAGAGGTAAAAATGAGGGATAATGAAGCTAACAACTAGGGGTCACTATAGTGTTAAAGCCTTGCTGGATCTTAGTTTACAACCTAGAGGAACTCCCGTCTCGGTAAAATCGATCGCCCTGCGTCAAGATATCCCGGCCGCTTATCTAGAGAAATTGCTGATAGAAATGCGACGAGCGGGGTTAGTTCGCTCCTTTCGGGGAGCGCAAGGGGGTTATCAATTGGCCAGGCCGGCAAATCGGATCTCGTTGGGGCAAATTCTGGAGGCAGTGGGAGAGACGATCGAGCCATTATCAGGCTATCATCCCAGGGACGAACAGGCAGAAGATTGGGTGACATTTACTATCTGGAAACACCTACACGAGAAATTAAAAGAGGCGCTAGGGAAGATTACCTTAGCCGATTTATACTACGATGCCCGTAGCTGGATCGCCGCTAGGGGAGAGGAAACCAGCTTTATTGTTTAGTAGTTTAGAAGTTATGACAGCAACAACACAAGCAAAGATTTATGGGGGAGGTTGTCACTGTGGAGCGATCCGTTTTCAAGTGGCGATCGAGCATGATCAAGCTCTAGACTGTAATTGTTCGATTTGTCAGAAAAAAGGCTTTCTGCATCTGATTGTTCCTTCAGCACAATTTACCCTCCTAAGCGGTGAAGATTTTTTAAGTACCTATACATTTAATACCCACACAGCCCAACATTATTTTTGTCGTGTTTGTGGTATTCATCCTTTCTATCGTCCCCGCTCCCATCCTGACGCTATAGATATAAACCTGCGCTGTTTGGAGGGCAATGTCTTAGGCGATTTTCAGATCCAGTTCTTTGATGGGGCTAACTGGGAAGACAATATTGAGAAAATTCGGGCTATCGATGGGAAAAGGGAGTAATTGTGAAGGAAGCGGCAACGGCGATCATTTTAGTATTAGGGGCAGTTTTAGATTATCTGATCGGCGATCCTTGGGGATGGATTCATCCAGTGCAGGTGATGGGGGCGATTATTGCCGTTGCCACAAAAGTTATCCTTAATTGGACGCGGGAAAAAATTCGCCAACGTTTAGCGGGCATAATTCTGGGACTAGGTTTAATTATCTTGGCCGGGGTCTTAACTTGGCTAGGAATCCAATGGTTAGGTCAGGTCAATTTGCTGCTGAGTTGCCTAGTACAAATGATTCTCTTGGCTAGTTGTTTAGCCGGTAGAAGTTTACGCAGGGCTGCCGAAACAGTCATCGCACCTTTACAAGCTGAAAATATCACCTTAGCTCGTTGCCAACTAAGTTTATACGTTGGTCGCGACACAGATAATCTCGGCCGGGAAGAAATCCTCCGCGCCCTATTAGAAACCGTCAGTGAAAATGGTGTGGATGGAGTTACCGCGCCGCTTTTTTATGCCCTTCTCGGTGCTTTTCTGGGTGTGGGGCCAGTTCCCCTCGCTTGCGCTTATAAAGCCGCTAGTACCCTCGATTCGATGATTGGCTATCGTCGGCCACCCTACACCCATATGGGTTGGTTTAGTGCCAAAAGCGAGGATGTTTTGACATGGCTACCTTGTCGTTTGACGGTATTAACTCTCGCCCTAATTTCGGGCCAGCCGGGGCGGGTTTTAAGCATTTGTTGGCGCGATGCCCGTCGGGATCCTAGTCCTAATTCTGGTTGGAGTGAATGCGTCTATGGGGCGATTTTGGGGGTGCAATTGGGGGGTAAAAATCAATATCGAGGCCAGATTGTGGAAAAACCTTTATTGGGCGATAACCTCAACCCGATTACCGTCAAAACCGTCGAACAGGCTTTGAATTTAACTCGTACTTGTGTATTACTTTGGCTGGCGATCGCTGTCAGCTGCTTGATTGCTAGAGATTTTGCTCAATTTTAGCGACCAGAGGCGACGGCGTTGACGGGATTGACGCTGCCAGTAACGGATAATCAGGGAGAAGGTCAAGAATAGGGATTGCAGTATCTGTATCTGTCCGCAGAGACGTTGATAGTTTTGTCTGAGATAATAGGTTTTCGCCCCGGCGATGACAATATATTCGGGGGCGGGGTAAAAAATGTGGTGTAAACGTCGTTCCACCCGGTTTAAAATTTTGGTCACTCGCCCTAAAATCCGCCGCAATTGCCACAATTTCCAGACTAGAAAGCAATTAAATAAAGTTAAGCCTAGATTGAAGCCGAGGACAAAAAAGAACATGGTCGAGGCGATGGTCGAGTTATGCCAATTTTAACCCACATTCCCCACTTCAAAGTGTCGGGGAAAGAAATCTAAGAAGCTGCCCGCGTATTTAGGGTCTGCTGAATAAATCTAAAAACCTTGTTGGATAAGCTGTTCGTAATTTAAATTGCTTGTTGAGATCAGGCGGTCGGCAGGGGGCGGTCGGCGGTCGGCAGGAGATAGGAGATTATTTTATTTAGGGCTTGCTGAATAAATCTAAAAACCTTGTTGGATAAGACTTTTGGACTTTTTTCCCCTCAAAAAGTACCAGATATGGGAGTGATCAGGGGTAAATTCAGGGACTTTTTCCCTGAAAATTAGGTAATTGACCCCC
>NZ_JAPZRB010000380.1:0-1858 GCF_027531105.1 Microcystis sp. LE18-22.4A | reverse complement strand
TCATCGGGTAAATTACCTAATTTTCAGGGAAAAAGTCCCGGAATTTTCCCCCCGACCACTCCCATATCTGGTACTTTTTGATTGACAAAAAGTCTAAAAGTCTTACCCAACAAGGTTTTTAGATTTATTCAGCTAACCCTAATTAGGGTTTGCTGAAAAAACTTTTTCAGCAGACCCTAGGTACTGCTCATCCATGTCTCTCAGATTGCCCGATTTCGTCCCCCCCCTCAACGGTTACGACTGTTTTGGGTTGAGAATACTATTAATAATCAGAGCGTTTTTGGGAAGATAAGGAGGATCAATCATTTCACGATGAATACCAGTGGCATAATGATTGATTCTTTCTCCTTTTGTTGCTTGTGTCCAATCATCTTGAGCTTCATAGTTTCCCTCAGCACGAATCAAATGAATAGTCCCTTGAATTTGTACATTTTTTAAGTCAGAATTCCAAAGAAAATTAAAGTATTCCCACACTTGATGATAAGTGCGATTGCGGAGTTTTTGATTCTCTAAAAAGTAACCTCTTAATTCCTGACGTTTGGGATTTAATAAGAAAGCATCAACCCCTTCTTGAATCTCTGACATATCAGCTTTTTTAGCCTCACGTCCTCCTCTGTAAGTATCCAGTAAAATGACATCAGAAACAACTCTCCCTCGACTTTCTAATTGTTGCGCCATTAACATCGCTAAAAATCCGCCGGCGGAATGTCCCATTAATTTTATATCTTGATTCTGAGCCAAATCCTCAATTAATTCAGCGTATTTTTTTAACATTAATTCATCGCTAATATACCGGAAAGTATAAATAGCATAATTCCTTAGATACTCTGCTAAATTGGCATAAGCAGCAGCGAAACCAAGGGCGGGTGGAAATAAAAAGACGGCCTTTTCTTGCTCCTTATTAAACACCACATAAGGACGTTCTTTCGGTTGAATATTCATCTCCTGAGCATAGATAATATAATCGCTTAATTCGGCTACTGTTGGCTTTTCATAAATCATTGATAAAGGAATTTCTATGGCCATTTTTTCATAAATTAAAGCCATAAGATTCATAGCTTGTAAGGAATGACCACCCAACTCAAAGAAGTTATCATTAACCCCTATCTTGCCAGCTTGTAGAAGTTGTTGCCAAAGGCTTACTAAGATAGTTTCCATTGAATTGCGGGGGGCTAAATAGGGTGATTCAACTAGAGAAGTCTCATCCGGTATAGGCAATTTATGAACGTCTATTTTGCCATTAGGATTTAAGGGAAAATCCGACAACATGACAAAGGCAGAAGGGATCATGTAAACGGGTAATTTCTGCTGTAAGAAACGACGCAAATCTTGGGAAGTTAATAAAGTATCTTTTCTGATTACATAAGCAACTAACCGTTGATTATATAAAGTATCTTCCCGCATAATCACAACAGTTTGTTCAACGTTGGGATGAGTTTCTAAAACCGTCTGAATTTCTCCTAATTCAATGCGTAAACCTCTCAGCTTGACTTGATTATCAATCCGCCCTAAATATTCAATATTGCCCTCAGGAAGATAGCGAGCTAAATCCCCGGTTTTATATAATTTCCCCTGAGCAAAAGGATGAGGAATAAATTTTTCAGCCGTTAATTCAGGTTGGTTAAGGTATCCACGCGCTAAACCCATTCCACCAATATGTAATTCTCCAGCAACACCAATAGGAACCGGTTGGAGATAACTGTCGAGGATATAAACTTGGGCATTAGCAATGGGAGTTCCAATAGAAATTTGGGAATTTGGCTGACAGCACCAGATAGTAGTCTCAACCGCTACTTCTGTTGGTCCATAAGCGTTATATAATTCACAGTTTAACTGCTGAAAAAATCGTTGATTGAGT
>NZ_JAPZRB010000574.1:0-2208 GCF_027531105.1 Microcystis sp. LE18-22.4A | reverse complement strand
CAGGTGGTCAATTACCTAATTTTCAGGGAAAAAGTCCCGGAATTTTCCCCCCAATCACTCCAAAGGTCGGCACTTTTTGAGGGAAAACAAGTCTAAAAGTCTTATCCAACAAGGTTTTTAGATTTATTCAGCAAACCCTATTTACTCTTTATTTTTTTCCTTGAGATGAGTGATACTTTTCGAGAATTATTAAAAGCGATCGGTAGTGGCACCCATACGGGCAAAAATTTAACCCGTCCCGAAGCGGCAATGGCCACCAAGATGATGTTAACCCAAGAGGCAACCCCGGCCCAAATCGGTGCTTTCATGATTGCCCATCGCATTAAACGCCCCACCAGCGATGAGTTAGCGGGAATGCTTGATGCCTACGCCGAGCTTGGCCCGCAAATAACCCTAGAATCAGCCTCTTTTCAGCATCCGATCACTATTTTTGGCAATCCCTACGATGGACGCTCTCGCACTGCCCCGGTTACTCCGATCACTACTTTAATCTTAGGGTTGGCGGGGATTCCCGTAGTCCTGCATGGGGGCGATCGAATGCCAACTAAATACGGCATTTCCCTGAGGGAAATCTGGCAGCAATTAGGAGCAGATTTTAGTCAATTATCCTTAGCAGCAGTGAAAGACTGTTTAATCACCACAGGATTGACTTTTTTCTATATTCCGCGCCATTTTCCCCTAGTAGAGAATTTTGTTACCTATCGGGAGCAAATCGGTAAACGTCCGCCCATGGCTACGGTAGAGTTAATCTGGTCGCCTTTTGTGGGTAATATTCATCAGATATCGGGTTTTGTTCATCCCCCCACCGAAGATCGTTTTCGCGAAACTTTCGCTCTGAGAAATATCTCTCACTTCACCACCGTGAAAGGATTAGAGGGGAGTTGTGATTTAGCCTGTAATCGGACGGCGATTATTGGTCTGGGAAATCCCACCGATCCCCCTTCCTTTCAGCGATTTTTCCTAAATCCTCGCGATTATGGCTTCTGTCCCTCGGATTATCCTCTCGAATCTTTAGAGATGCTCACCGCTAAATTAAAGGGTTTATTAGCCGGAGAAAACAATGAATTAACCGATGCGGCAATTTTTAACGGTGGTTTTTATCTTTGGCGCTGTGGAATTGCCCCGGATATCCCCACCGGTTTCCAGCAAGCACAACAATGTTTACAGTCAGGAAAAGCCCTGGCTAAACTAGAACAAATCCGTAATTATCTGGAAAATCAGGAATAGATAGGAATAGGGCTGTAGGGGAAATTACCTAAAATGTCGGATGAATGCCCCCGCTACATTTTTCGACAAGATACTCACCTTTGCGGGGGATGAAATCCGACCAGAATACAAACTAACAGGCTACAAACTATCTGATGACCGACGTAAAATCAAGTTCACTGACGGTTTTAAAGCAGGAGAATTTGATTTATGGTGTAATCAAAAGACATTAGTTTATTATTCAGAGCAACAGATTAGACGGGTAAGAGTTGTTAGACGTGCTGACGGTTATTATTGCCAGTTTTTAATTGATGTAGAACGGCAAGAATACCATAAACCAACGGGACAAATAACAGGAATTGACCTAGGTTTAAAAGAGTTTTATACCGACGCTCAAGGCAATACTGTAGAGAATCCACGTTATTTAAGAAAGTCAGAAAAACGACTTCAAAAAGCACAACGACGATTATCTAAGAAATTCCGTAAAGGAAAGAAACAGTCTAAAAACTATCATAAGCAACGGGTAAAGGTAGCCAAGCTTCATCTTAAAGTATCAAGACAACGTAAAGACAAAGCAATTAAAGACGCTTTGGCGTTAGTCCAGTCTAATGATCTGGTAGTCTATGAAGCTTTAAAGGTAAGAAACTTAGTCAAAAACCGTAAACTTGCCAAGTCGATTTCTGATGCTTCTTGGTATCAATTCACCGAATGGTTTGAATTTTTTGCCAAGATTTATCGGATTGTTTGTGTTGCTGTTCCTCCCCATTTTACTAGCCAAGATTGTTCAGTTTGTGGTACGATAGTTCAAAAAACATTAAGTACTAGAACTCATCAATGTCCTAACTGTAAAACAATCTTAGATAGGGTCTGCTGAAAAAGTTTTTCGTGGGGACAGGGTGTGGGGTGTGGGGTGTGGGGTGTAGGGTTTTACCGATTCTCATCTGGTCAATTACCTAATTTTCAGAGAAAAAGTCCCAGAATTTTCCCCCTATCTCTCCCACA
>NZ_JAPZRB010000279.1:0-6496 GCF_027531105.1 Microcystis sp. LE18-22.4A | reverse complement strand
TTCAGCGTGATCAGAAAATACTCTCAAAGCAATAGACCTCTTGCAAAAATCAAAAATCTTCCTTTAGGTGAGGAGTCAGGAGCCAGTAGTCAGTAGTCAGGAGAATTAAGAATGAGCATTAATCAATTAAATGCTCTATTTGGTTATTTTATGCAATTTTATGCTTATTTTTCTCATTTTTGCCCTCTCAAAAATTAATTATGCAAGAACTCTAATCAATATGAAAAGTTAATCAAAGGCTATCAAGGTTTGATAGATATAGTTAATTATCTGAGCAAATTTAAAATTTTGAACTATACTTTAGAAGCTCATTATCATTTCAGAGAATTACGGGAGCAAAAAATTCCTATAGGAACACAAGATTTAAGAATTGCAGCGATTAGTTGATCAGAAAACAGTATTTTAGTAACACGCAATTATCGTGATTTCTCTCAAATCCCTAATTTACGCCTACAAGATTGGACGATATAGAACTCTGTAGGGATGACTACGAAAATTGTTACATTTTTTAAGGATTACCCAGCCATTATTCAGCCATTAGCCTAGCATCGGCGATCGCTGATAACACCCCGTCAAAAAAAATATTTGCCAAAAAACCAGCGTAAGGGTATTTTAAGAATAATTTTATATGTTTACTTGTCGATTACATGAGAATCCTAGTTACAGGTGGTGCGGGTTTTATTGGTTCCCATCTAATCGATCGCTTGATGGAACAGGGTCAAGAAGTGATCTGTCTGGATAACTTCTACACGGGTGTGCGCCGAAATATCGTTAAATGGCTAGGAAATCCTTATTTTGAGCTAATTCGTCACGATATCACCGAGCCGATCCGTTTAGAAGTCGATCAGATTTATCACCTGGCCTGTCCTGCTTCCCCGATCCACTATCAATATAATCCCGTCAAAACGATTAAAACCAATGTTTTAGGGACCATGTATATGCTGGGGTTAGCTAAACGGGTAAAAGCGCGATTTTTGCTCGCTTCTACCTCGGAAGTCTATGGCGATCCCGATGTGCATCCGCAAACGGAAGAATATCGAGGTAATGTCAACTGCATTGGGCCGCGTTCCTGTTATGACGAGGGTAAACGGGTAGCGGAAACCCTAGCTTTCGAGTATTATCGGGAGCATAAAGTCGATATCCGGGTGGCCCGGATTTTCAACACCTACGGCCCGCGAATGCTGGAAAACGATGGTCGAGTGGTGAGTAATTTCGTCGTACAAGCTTTGCGCGGTCAACCCCTGACGGTTTATGGTCAAGGTTCCCAAACCCGCAGTTTTTGCTATGTTTCTGACTTGGTGGAAGGGTTAATGCGTTTGATGAATGGCGATTTTATCGGGCCGGTTAATTTAGGCAATCCCGACGAATACACAATTCTGGAATTAGCACAAGTGATCCAAGGCATGATTAATCCCGAGGCCGAATTGGTCTATCAACCACTGCCGGAAGATGATCCCAAGCAACGACAACCGGATATCACTCGTGCTAAAACTTATCTGGATTGGAGTCCAACTATTCCTCTAAGTCAGGGTTTAAAAATGACGATCGAGGATTTCCGTTCTCGTCTCAGCTAATCCCTAATCAATAAATTTAACTTAATTGTCACTGGAGTAATTATCATGCGTGTTTGTGTTATCGGAACGGGTTATGTGGGTTTAGTCACCGGGGTGTGCCTAGCACATATCGGCCATCATGTCATCTGTATTGACAACAATGAAGAAAAAGTCAAATTGATGAAATCGGGACAATCCCCCATCTATGAACCGGGGTTATCAGAATTAATGCAGTCTTCGGCAGCCTCTGGCAATCTGGAATTTTCCACGGACCTAGAAGCGGGAGTTAAACACGGTGAAATCCTCTTTATCGCTGTTGGTACACCAGCACTACCCACGGGAGAAAGTGACACTCGTTATGTGGAAGCGGTGGCCCGGGGTATTGGAGCCCATCTCAACGGTGGTTATAAAGTAATCGTCAATAAATCGACCGTTCCCATCGGTTCTGGGGATTGGGTACGGATGATCGTCCTCGATGGAGTGGCCGAGAGACAAAAAAATCTCGTGGCTGCGGTTGGCGGTATTAGTACACTCGAACGCATCGAAGCGGCATTCGATGTGGTCAGCAATCCCGAATTTTTACGGGAAGGTTCGGCAGTTTATGATACTTTTAACCCCGATCGCATTGTTTTAGGGAGTAATAACCCGAAAGCCATCGAAATGATGAAGGAATTGTACGCTCCTTTGGTTGAACGCCAATTCGCTGAGGATCCCTCCTTGCCTCCCGTTCCCGTGGTGGTTACGGATCTCAGTTCGGCGGAAATGATTAAATACGCCGCTAATGCCTTCCTAGCCACCAAAATTAGCTTTATTAACGAAGTAGCTAATATCTGTGATCGCGTCGGGGCCGATGTCACCCAAGTGGCTAAAGGTATCGGTTTAGATTCCCGTATCGGCAGCAAGTTCCTCTCGGCCGGGATCGGTTGGGGGGGTTCCTGTTTCCCCAAAGATGTGTCGGCTTTGGTACATACCGCGGAAGACTACGGTTACGAAACGGAATTACTTAACGCCGCTATCAATGTTAACAAACGTCAACGGACAATTGCGATCGAAAAACTGCAACAGGAATTAAAAATCCTCAAGGGTAAAACCGTCGGTTTGTTGGGATTAACTTTTAAACCCGATACCGATGATATGCGCGATGCCCCAGCTTTAACCATGATCGAACAGTTAAATCGTTTAGGTGCTAAGGTAAAAGCTTATGATCCGATCGTTTC
The DNA here is from genome assembly GCF_027531105.1 of Microcystis sp. LE18-22.4A. NCBI lineage: Bacteria > Bacillati > Cyanobacteriota > Cyanophyceae > Chroococcales > Microcystaceae > Microcystis > Microcystis sp. LE18-22.4A. The sequence continues at coordinate 3,726 of NZ_JAPZRB010000279.1, read as the reverse complement.
CCAAAGTGGTTTAAGTCACGGTTTAAGCGGTGTGATTATCGAATCGGATCCAGAAAGATTGGCCGATGGTTGTGACGCTTTGGTGGTGGTGACGGAATGGCAAGAATTCCTCCGTCTCGACTACGGCAAAATGGTTAAAACCATGCGCGAACCCGTGTTAATTGATGGTCGCAATTTCCTCGATCCTGCGGTGGTGACAGCAGCTGGTTTCCGTTACCTCGGGATCGGACGTTAATCCCAGGAATCCACCTTTTCAGCAGGACTGACGCGCTTGGGGAAGGGACAAGAAGCAGCAACCCTTACCCCTGCTCCTAGGGGCGAAAATTGCCCGATTATGCCGCCTGAAAACCAAAAAATTCCTAGCTGACCCTAAGGATAGTTGCAATGGTTACATGATATGAACAGGAGCCACTAGAATCCGGGAGCGATGGGTAGAATTGAATTGAGAAACTAGAAATCAGTTTTAGCAATACCTATGGTTAGCTCTGTTCAATACCGCTACACTAACGAACAAGTTAGGGACTGGTTACGGGGATTACTGACAATTGCCTGGTGTGATGGGGATTATAGCACCAGCGAACAGGAATCGATCGCCCGTTTCGCTCACGAATTAGAATTAGATGACGACCACGTTCTCTATCAATCGATTAGTCCCGAAGAATTGGCCGCAAGTTTTGGTCATGAACCCAAAATATCAGAAAACTTCCTCCGCACGGCGGTGATGGTGGCGATCGCCGATGGCATTTATTCCCCCGCAGAAGCGGCATTACTGCATAGTTATCGGGATGCTTTCGGGTTAGAAATCGAGGCCTTGTCAGCTTTAGAACATACTATCTGTGAAATTCCCGAAATTACCACGGAAGCGCAGAAATCCGAGTTTATCAGTGCCGAACATCCCCACCCGGATCTGCTGCATCCCCTCAAAGATTGGTTAGATGGGGTAGAAATGCACGATCCGCGTTTGGCCCGGTTTATCTGCAAAATGGTGCCGCCTCAATGTCCTTTTGAACGCGATATCGTGCTGTTTGGTCATAAATTAGTCCATATTCCGCCCCTGTGCAAGTTAAATCCTCTCTACGAACAATTAGTCGGTTTACGCTTCCGGGCTTTATCATACTTAGCCGATGATTGTCAAGAAGATATTTCTGAGTATATTTAGCCAATTTAACTAAAATTGCGGTTAACATGGTATAAATATCCTGCTGACAGAAAATATCTCAACCTAAGGGCTTTTCCTAGCCAGGGCTGGCTGAATAAATCTAAAAACCTTGTTGGATAAGGCTTTTAGACTTTTTTCCCCTCAAAAAGTGCTGACCATTGGAGTGATCGGGGGTAAAATTCTGGGACTTTTTCCCTGAAAATTAGGTAACTGACTACCTCAAAATCGGTAAAACCCTACACCCCACACCCCACACCCCACACCCTGCCCCCACCAACAAACTTTTTCAGCAGACCCTAGCTAATTCTTCCGTTAAAATTAGGTTAAGTCGCCGTTGACAGAGAAAATATGAGTAAAAACTCCCGACGAGTCGATTTTCCTGATTTACCCGGGCTAAAAAACCTGCGCTCCTATCAATGGCAGTGGCTGGGCCGAGATATACTCGCCGGTGTCACCGTGGCGGCCTACGCTATTCCCCAGTGTATGGCTTACGGCGACCTGGCCGGGGTCGAGCCGGTGGTGGGATTGTGGACTCTCGTGCCAGCCGCCCTAGTTTACGCCCTTTTCGGCTCCTCATCGCAACTATCCCTCGGACCAGAATCGACCACGGCAGTGATGACGGCGGCAGCGATCGCACCTATGGTAAGCCTTCAAGGAGAAAATTACGGCAGTTTAGCGGCTTTTTTAGCCCTAATGGTCGGTTTAATCTGTTTAGTTGGTTATATCGCCCGCTTGGGATTTTTAGCTAATTTACTCTCCAAACCAATCCTGATCGGTTATATGGCGGGAGTGGCGGTGATCATGATTGCGGGACAACTGGGTAAAATTAGTGGTTTGTCAATCCGTGAAAATACGGTTTTTAAAGAAATTTTAGCTTTTTTTCGGGGAATAAACCAATGGCACTGGCCAACCCTTAGCCTCGCTCTATTGCTGCTACTATTTCTATTTGTCATCCAAAAATATTTTCCCAAAGCACCGGGTCCCTTGCTGGCGGTTTTACTGGGAACCCTCGCCGTCGCCACCCTCCATCTCGATCAAGAGGGGGTGGCAGTAGTGGGGAAAATTAGCAAGACTTTGCCGAATTTTGGCTTACCAACCCTAGATTTTGCCCAATTACTACCCCTAGTAACCGCGGCCGTCGGCATTGCCCTGGTGGGCTATTCCGATAACGTCTTGACCGCTAGAGCCTTCGCCGCACGTCATAACCAAGAAATCGATGCCAATCAAGAATTTTTAGCCCTGGGACTGGGGAATCTGGCGGCGGGTTTTTGTCAGGGATTTCCCATCAGCAGCAGCGCCAGTCGCACCGCGGTGGGCGATTCCGTGGGTAGTAAAAGTCAGCTTTACTCCCTGGTGGTGGCAGTGGTGGTGGTGGCAGTCATTTTCTTGCTCGGTCCGCTACTGGTACTCTTTCCCAAGGCCGCCTTGGGTGCGCTGGTGATTTATGCAGCCTGTAAACTGGTGGATATTGCCGGCGCTAAACGACTAAAAAGCTTTCGCAATAGTGAGTTTAATCTCGCTGTCCTGACCATGGTGGGGGTGCTAACCACGGGGATTTTAAGCGGGGTTGCCATCGCCATCGGTCTCTCGGTTATCGATTTATTGGCCCGCATTACCCGGCCCGATGATGCGGTCTTGGGTACGGTTCCGGGGGTGATGGGTTTACACGCGCTCCAGGATTGGCCGGAAGCGCAAACAATACCGGGGTTAGTTATCTATCGTTACGATGCCCCCTTATTTTTTGCTAATGCGGCCGACTTTAAACGTCGCGCCCTCAGCGCCATTGCCCGGGAGACAAAAACGGTAGAATGGTTTGTCTTGAATACAGAGGCACTCGGAGAATTGGATAGTACAGCCGTGGAGATTATCGAGGAATTAGCAAGGGAATTATCAAGACAGGGTATAGTTTTCGCCCTAGCAAGGGTTAAACACGATCTGTACTTAGAATTGCAACGTTCCCGCTTGTTAGATAAAATTAGCCAAGAGAGAATTTACTATACTTTGCCGGCGGCGATCGAAGCTTTTAAAAATCGTTAACTGATACTATAGCGTTTCCTAAGCTAGTGAGGTACACCTATTTTTCTTCCCTTTTGCCTTCTGCCTCTTGCCTTTTGCCTAAAACCCATAACTTTTGTACCTCAGTAGAATGTAGGGTGCGTTAGACGGCGACAATCTTTGCTTAAACTTGAATCTAACAATCCGTCGTAACGCACCTATCTATCTATCATTAATTTATTTGGTGCGTTACGCTATCGAATGGCGCACCCTACTACTACTAAATCTGGTTATTAAAAACTGATTATTTATTCACCCTTTTGCCTTTTGCCTGTCCTTATAAGTAGCCTATACTCAACGGATTTAGTATGACTCATAGCTGTTATAATTAGATAAATGTCCCAGCCAGGGGAAAAACTATGACAACTCTCGACATTTTACCAGAAGTTACCTGTCCCCCCACGGATTTATGGAGTGATGAACCACCCTTGGAAAGTGATTTACACCTGCAACAGATCATAATTCTTCTCAGTTGTCTAGAATTGTTATGGCAAGAGAAAAACGATTACTAC
>NZ_JAPZRB010000036.1:0-1564 GCF_027531105.1 Microcystis sp. LE18-22.4A | reverse complement strand
GAACCGGCGATCGATCCTGCCACGGTTGAGGTGAGGGCATTTCTCAGAAAGATGACGTATCAACTGATTTACTGTTGACGAGGAGTTTGTGCGGCTTTAGATTTATTAGGAGTTTCTCTGATTTGTACCCAGTAACGGGGCGGCGGAAATTCTGTTAATCTTTCCCAAAGCACAGGTTATGGCTTTTTGTCAACGGGGAAGTCCAGGTATATCTCTGGGTGAACGCCTGTTCTCGTCAGCTTGTCTGTAAAGTTTTATGTGCGGATTCAACATTTCCGATCATATTCCTTTATTGTTCCTACATAAGTCAAACAAATTAGCTCGTCCTAGCTCAGGCAACAGCCGTGGCTCCGGACTCTTGTTTCCCAGTGGCCAAGGTCACTTGTGGCTCAGATTTTACGCGAATATACTAAGACCAGTCCCTTTGTCTTAATCAGCGTATTAAAAAGCCATGTTCAAACCCTCGGTCAGCTAATAAAGTCACGGTACAGTTATCCAGCAGAACTGCCGCCGCAGTTTCCAAAACAGGACGGTATTGCTTAAAGCCAACCATCGCACTCCCATGTTCTCAAATTTTACTGAAAAAATATGAGGCAATTAAAATCATTGTTTAAATATGTCAACCCCGTTATCTGGGTTGATTGGACGATGGGTTCATCTCGGCCTTTTTCAAATAGCTCAGGCACAGGAACAGTAAGTTACGTACACTCATTTCAATCTGTATTACCTATCTCTGTAACCCCACCAGATTCGACCTTCCCGTTTGGAAACCCCGTTGAGGGATTATTTGTTAGCCAATCGGGAGATGCTTCGATCACTTTCACTTTTAGTGGGGTTTCGCCTGACAGCGGCACCATTTTTACGTTAGGAAATTTAAGAGCTACGAATGAATTCGTAATCAGTGCCTTCGACAGTTCAAACAACCCGATTCCTCTGACTTTTTGGACGGTACTTGGGGAATTTAGAATATATTCAGGTGATACCGGTCCGAACTTGTGGAATCCAAGTAATGGCTTAATGGTTGGAAACGGAAACATCCAGAACCAAGAGAATAGTAAAAATCTCTTCTTTGGCGGCTTAACTACGAACATCGCACAGATCCATGTGGATTACAGGAACGTTGATAATGGTTTTGAGTTCTTACACTTTGGTATAGCACAGACAGTACAAGTGCCAGAACCCTCTGCTCTCTTGCTAGTATGCTTTGGAGTAGCAGCAATTCTCATTTCAAAAAGTAACAAGTGATACAAACAGAAATAAAGCTTTAAGGGGATGACTGGGTGAAAAATACAGAAAAAGCCGTCATTAATGTGGGAAGAAAAGTTATTGGAGTTTTTGGAGCGATGTAATGCCCGTTGATACAGTAGAGTATAGCCCTTTAAAACTAAGAGCAAAACGTGACGGGAAAGCTAACCTAGATTTCGCTTGCCCTTGTTCTATCGATCGCATCCCCTAGCGATTTTTTCCCAGTCGAACCGGCGATCGATCCTGCCACGGTTGAGGTGAGGGCATTTCTCAGAAAGATGACGTATCAACTGATTTACTGTTGACGAGGAGTTTGTGC
>NZ_JAPZRB010000152.1:0-3555 GCF_027531105.1 Microcystis sp. LE18-22.4A | reverse complement strand
GATGTGTCCTTATTAGATAGTAATGGCAGTGTGATTACTAGCTCCACTAATGACGGTAACATCAGTGAGAGTATTACTCGTCAACTGAATGCGGGTACTTACTTTGTCCTGGTTTATCCCTACAGTGGCAGCACTAACTATAACTTAACCCTGTCGGCGACCACAGCCACAGTTGTACCCGGATATAGTGCCACTTCGGGATACGGTTTAGTTAATGCCGCGAGAGCCGTCGCCGGAGCCTTGAATCAAAGTCCTTTTGCCAATGTTCCCACTTTTGGTGGTGCTAATGACTGGGGGGTTAACTTAGTTAATGCTCCCGAAGCTTGGGCAAGAGGTTATACAGGACAAGGAGTCGTCGTTGCTGTACTAGATACAGGAGTTGACCGCAATCATGCCGACTTAGCGGGCAATATTTGGACGAATGCGGGCGAAATTGCCAATGATGGTCTTGATAACGATGGCAACGGTTACGTTGATGACGTTTATGGCTGGAACTTTGCCAATGGCAATAATAACACTTTAGATGTTAACGGCCATGGTAGCCATGTGGCGGGAACCATTGCTGCTGGTAATAATGGTTTCGGGGCCACTGGTGTGGCCTACAATGCCAGAATTATGCCGGTGAAAGTTTTGAGCGATTCTGGTAGTGGCAGCTATAGTGGTGTTGCCCAAGGCATTCGCTACGCCGTGGACAACGGTGCTGATGTGATTAATATGAGTTTGGGAGGTGGTAGCACTAACAGTGCAGTTCAATCGGCCCTCCAGTATGCCAGCAGTCGCGGTGTTATCGTGGTTATGGCCGCCGGTAATGCGGGGGCAGCTCAACCCGGTTATCCCGCTTTCAATGCCACCTCTTGGGGTCTTGCCGTAGGTGCCGTTAATAGTTCTAACCAGATGGCTTCCTTCTCCAATCGTGCTGGCTCCAATTCTTCGATGAGCTATGTCACCGCTCCAGGCGTGCAAGTGTATTCTACTCTCCCTAATGGTGGCTATGGTTTCTTGAGTGGAACCTCCATGGCAGCACCTCATGTGGCCGGAGTGGTGGCCCTAATGTTGAGTGCCAATCCTAATCTGACCGATGCTCAAGTACGTCAAATTATTACTGCCACAGCCGGTAATGTCGCCTAAAACTTGGCTGTTTTTCAGCCTCAGATTTCTTATCTTTAGCCATCAGCGAAAAGCTGGTGGCTGATTCCCAGATCTCAGACAAAAAAACTCGTTTACTTTTCGGTAAACGAGTTGACTTTCCATGATATGATTAATAGTCCTGTGAATTATTTGGCAACTGCTACCGGTGCTTTGACGGGCTGGGGCTGGGGCTGGGGCTGCAGGTCGCGCAAACTTGGGAAAAGGAAGTGGTTTTCCTCCACATATTGCGCTCCAAACAGTCCTTTTTCAGCCCAGAAATAGCGATCGGTTGTATGCTCGTTACGCTTAACAATCAATAAAGCTGGTGGGCTAATGCCTATAGCTTGAATATACTTACGCGCCGCAGTTACGGGTTTATCTTCGCCACTTTCAATACTATACTGGGGTATAAGTTCAAGTATCTTACGTCCTTCTTGACGACGGCGACTTTTACGTTTCCGTTTTCTGGCCAACCCAATTACCTCCTGTTTTGGCTAATCGTTGTAATGATAGTTACAAAAGCCGTAGCAATTATATCCGTTCTAGACCAAGAAATCAAGTGTCTCTCACAAACCCAATTACAGACAAGTTTGACTAGAAGCTAGACTGAGACTAGGTTTAAGTTTTTGTTACAAAAACACACCCACAAATATCGATACAAAACTTATTATTCTTAAACTTTTTTTAATATATACCTTGATCCACCCCGAAAATAGTGACCAAACCCTTGTCCTAATTGCTTTTTGCTGGTTGCCCTCGACTCAAGAGGAGGGTCATTCTCCCCTATGTAAACTGGGAAACAAAACTCGCAACCCTAGCTGTATCTAGGTTTTCTGATTTTTTACTTTTTACTTTCTTGGTATGCCCTTCTCCTCCCCCTCCCGGACTCCCCTGAGTGATGATTTTATTGCCCTCTGTCAGACACAGATGGAACTTTTGCGAGAGCAAATGGAAACGGACAGAAGTGCGGTTTATTTAACTGAACCTTTATCGAGTAATTTAATTCCAGTCGTTGTTTATCCGCCTTTTAATCCCCCTTCTCCCCAAAAAAAGCGGCTTTCCTTACAACCGGGGCAACCGGCGGCAGACTTGTTAACTGCGGTTAAGTTAGAAGATTTATCCCACCTCTGGGGTAATCAGGAGACCGTCAGCAGTCATCGCTTGTTTTTACCCTTAATGTATGAAGAGGGCATGATCGGATTATTGGTGACAACCAGAGAAAAACGACCTTGGCAAAGTTGGGAATTAACCCGGATGGAAAAAATCACCCAAACCCTCGCTTTGGCCTGTGTACTCGATCGCCAATTAGGAGAAGAACGTTATTATCGACAATGGCAACGTCAGCGCCTCGATACCTTTCTCCATCAAATCCGCAATCCCCTCACCGCTTTAAAAACCTTTGGTAAACTTCTGCTCAAAAGGCTTTTAGCCGAAGAAGGTAACGATCCCGCCATTACTGGTATCCTGAGGGAAAGCGATCGAGTTCGGGACTTAATTGCCGAATTTGAGGCACAAATTCAGCAAGAAAGCGAAAATTACCCCACCGTCGATATTCCTCTCCTGCAAGCGCAATCTTCCCCCACCGCCTTTCTCTTGCCTGCTGGCAGCGGCCAACTAACTCCGATCGATCTCCATGATATTCTCGATCCGCTGCTCCTTTCGGCCCAGGCCGTAGCCAAAGAGAGAAATCTCAGTCTAGAAACGATTCACGGGGAAGACATACCACTTATTTGCGCCAATATCCCCGGTTTGCGGGAAGTATTCAGCAATTTAATTGATAATGCCCTCAAATATACTCCTGCTGGCGGAAAAGTCACCGTCGAGGTGCAGAATGTTAAGAATAGTGTAGAAATTGTTTTTAAAGACACGGGTTATGGTATAGCGAGGAGCGATCAAGAAAGAATTTTTCAACGTCACTACCGGGGAGTGCAAGCAGGGGGAGATATACCCGGCACAGGATTGGGTTTAGCGATCGCAAAAGAATTAATTACCAGCATGGGGGGGGCGATTGAATTTATCAGTCCCAATCCCGAGCAAACAAGTTCCCTCTACCCCGGCACGGTTTTTCGGGTTCATATACCAGTTATACCCGATGATAACCTCAGTACAGAAACTTGATCTGGTCGTCAATTCTGCCTATTTTCTCGATCGGGAGATTCCTGGGGCGATCGGTTAAAATATATGGAAAATATCAGTGTCAATGGTAACTTGGCTGTGAACCAAAGAATTAACAGTAGCTAGAGACAATCAATTACACACATCTAAGTAGGGTTTGCTGAATAAATCTAAAAACCTTGTTGGATAAGGCTTTTAGACTTTTTTTCCCTGAAAAAGTGCCTACCATTGGAGTGATTGGGGGGAAAATTTAGGGATTTTTTCCCTGAAAATTAGGTAATTGACCACCTGAAAATGGGTAAAACCCCACAC
>NZ_JAPZRB010000322.1:0-1118 GCF_027531105.1 Microcystis sp. LE18-22.4A | reverse complement strand
ATGAGAACGGCAATTAGTAGGGGAGTACCGTCGATCCACTGGGTATGGTCATAATTATTACCCTCTAACCCCAAATATTCTTCCTTGACCACCCGTTTCGCTAACATGGGATTACCGATCGCCCGTTGTTGCCAATCGGCCAGTTTACCCGGTGTCACCTGCAATCCCAAATCGTTTGCTTCCCCCTCCATAATTTCGCGGATCGCCCTTTCTGGTAAAGCTTCCAATTCGATGCGGGGAAGCTTCAAAAAAATATCTCGGGCCGGGGGGTAAGTAGCCAACAATAATATCGGCTGTCCCTGTAAATGCAGTTTTTCCAGCCAACAACGCAGGGAAACGGGAAACCTGTGGGCATTGTCCATGACCAGAAAAGCGACGTTATTTTCTAACCATTCGGCGATGGTTTCCTGTAACTGTTGTGCCGTCATCGGTTTGCCCTCTAGCGTCTCCGTATCTACCCCCAAATCCCCGGCGATTTCCAGAGGCATCTGTTTGACCGTGCCGATGGCAGGGGCGGCCACGGGAAACCCCCGCCCCCACAAGTCCTCAATTACCCGCTCCGCTAAAAAGGTCTTTCCCGCACCAGCTTCCCCCACCACCAACAAACTGGCATCGGCTAGTAGGGCGGCCACCACCCGCTCTTTTTCTGCTCCCCTATAGCAGGGGATTGAAAGGGAATCATCAACGGAACGGATCGACAAAGACTGACGCTCACCGTCCGCTCCAACCCCGTAGGTATAGACCCGCGCCTCCCCGTTAGCCAATCTCCTTCTGTGTCGCTCGATCATCGTTCCGATTCCCAGTTTCCTTTCTACTATAGTTCCCCTTCATCTTTACTAGGGGATAACTCTGTACTACTTTACTTCCGGTGAGAGAAAGTGAAGTATTCGTGGCATCCTAGAGATAGGTGGTAAACCTTGACAATTGCATTGATAATAATCGATAGTTTTGCTGGATTTACTCTATCCATCACTAAAGGGCGGGTAGGCGATCGCTTAAGAGGAATAATCGAAATCAGTTTTGGAAGTTGGGGAAATGCCGGAACGATTACTAAGACTAGACGATTTAAAGACTTTAACTAGCCCCGATGGGGTAGCGTCCCTATTCCATCGGTTAGG
>NZ_JAPZRB010000384.1:0-3908 GCF_027531105.1 Microcystis sp. LE18-22.4A | reverse complement strand
TTCCTTTTTTATCCAATATCTCCCAATAGATTGGGATGGCTCTCTTGTCATAAATTAGACTCACCATCAAGATATTAATTGCTCCCCAACTCGTTCGGTCTATGGCAATATATACTAATCCTTTTATTGTGAATCTCTCCTGCTGTTTTAACATCTCTTTTAAGCAGAGAAACCAGATTTTTTCAATATTCAGAATTTCCAGCTTTAAAAATCTTTTTAGTTTTTTTCTCCGACTCTCAAACAGGATCGGTATTGGCAGTGCTTCTGCTAATATCTCTAACTTAGCTTGCTTTAGTATTTGCCAGGTTCCAACTATCATTAACAACAGTAGATATCTGGCTCGTCCCAGTTCATTTTCTAACACTTTCTGGTATAGTTCACTTATCATTTTCGTTATTTAGGTCATATATGGTAAATATGACTTATCTTTTTTTGGAGTCTGTGTCTGTATTTTATGCTACATAAGCTTTTCAGCTTGCTTGTCCCCCTGTCAGTACAGTATTACCTTGGGCATCGGTATAAAATTCCTTTAACCCTAAGTCAATTCCTGTTATTTGTCCCGTTGGTTTATGGTATTCTTGCCGTTCTACAGCCACGAGAAACTGACAATAATAACCGTCAGCACGTCTAACAACTCTTACCCGTTTAATCTGTTGTTCTGAATAATAAACTAATGTCTTTTGACTACACCATAAATCAAATTCTCCTGCTTTAAAGCCATCGCTGAACTTGATTTTACGTCTATCATCAGATAGTTGGTAGCCTGTTAGTTTATACTCAACGGAACGGCTATGTTTTTTGAACCGAGGAAAACCCTTTTTCCCAAGTATCTTAGCATGACAATTCTGGTAAAACCTATTAATTGATTGCCAGGCTCTATCAGCAGCCGATTGACGAGCTTGAGAGTTTAATTTATTAACATAAGGTGTCTCTTTATTGTTAGCTAGTACAGCACAAAGCTTTTGAAGATCATTACGGGTTGTCCCCTTATTGTCCATCCAATAACGAACACAAGAGTTACGCACAAACTGAGAAGTTCTGATAGCTTCATCAAGCTGGTGATATTGCTCTGGTGTTCCGTTTTTTAACTTGGCTTCTACGACTAGCATTGATTAATCCTCGACCATTGGATAGTTTAATTATCACACAGTTTACCCACAGATGGCGGAATTAAACCGATGATCTGCGGTTGATATTCTGGTCGGATTTCATCCCCCGCAAAGGTGAGTATCTTGTCGAAAAATTTAGCGGGGGCATTCATCCGACATTTTAGGTAAAGTGGGACATCATCTCCATCTTTGCCTGGGATTGTCAGTGTTTTTCCGATCAAAGGATGTCTCCAACGTTCATGGCTACCCTTGCCGCGTTTGGTAAGTAAACAAATCCCTCACGGGCAATTTGAGCTTTCAACTCTCGGATTTTTCTAGGCATGGAAGCATCTTATCATTCCACTCTATTCTCTCACTTCTCTCTTCTTCAAGCTATGTTTATGAGTAAACTCCTTTACTTGTCTTTCCGGTTAAGGATTCGAGCTACTGACAAGATTCAGCGGCAGGGAAAAGCCAAGGCTTGCCAAAGTCGTCTTCGCCCACTTGGCGCTCGGAGAATCTCAACAACTCAAAGGTGATTGTCGGGTTTGGGGTTATCGCGTCTCCGTTGAGGCCTTGCGTTTGGACGACGGAGACCTCTTGGTCGTGATTGCTCCCCCACATACGGTCGGAATTATCAGCGATTACGCTCTGCGCTGGGGTCTTGAAACCCTTTTTGGCATTTTCAAGACTCGTGGTTTTTGCTTGCAATCGACCCACTTTACTGACCCCGATCGCCTGCGTAAACTTTTTGCTCTGTTGACTTGAGCTTTGGTCTGGTCTTTCAAGACTGGCCTATGGCTTCATCAGCTTCATCCAATTCCGCTCAAGAAACATGGTCGTCGTGCTAAGAGTCTTTTTCGCTTAGGTTTTGACCATCTTCGTCTTATCGGAATTTTCTTCATTCTCTACAATTTTTGTCCTGTACTTAGGACTGAAATGTATATCTATCGTTGTTCATTCAATTTGACTGAAAAAATACGGGGCAATAAAAATCATTTTTATTTGGGTAAGTTTCTTGTCTAGAAATAATTTTATTCTTGAGACAATATTATGTAGAATTCCACTGATTACTGATTACTGATTACTGATTACTGAAATGCTGAAGATAAATTTTTTCGTTGTGTTTGATGGATTGAAAAAAATCGACAATGGGACGAGGATAATTAACCCCTAAAATCACACCATAACGCTTTTGTTCCTCTGGAGATAATTTATAAGGTTCGTGAATTTTATCGCCTTTTATTAGGGCTAATTCGGGCAACCAGTGACGTAAATAATCACCTTTGGGATCATAATCTCTCGACTGTTTAGGGATATTAAAATAACGAAATCCTCGCGCGTCATTGCCGACACCAGCAGTGTAATTCCAATTACCCCAATTACTACAGACATCGTAATCAATTAATAACGACTCGAACCATTCTGCTCCCATACACCAATCAATACCGAGATTTTTGGTCAGAAAACTAGCGACATTTTGCCGGCCACGATTCGACATAAATCCTGTAGCGGCTAATTCTCTCATATTAGCATCTACAAGGGGATAACCGGTTTTTCCCTCACACCAGAGATTAAATCTTTCCCAATCTTCTAACCAAGGTAAATAAAGTTCTTGCAAACCAGATTTATAGAAGATTTTATTCCCGTGTTTACTGCAAATAAATCGAAAAAAATCTCGCCATAATAATTCAAAAATCAGCCAATAGGTAGAGTCATTTTTTACTCTCGTTTGCTCATATTTTTGTACTTCCTCATAGATATAACGGGGGGAAAGACAGCCAAAACCTAACCAAGCTGAGAATTTTGAGGAATAATTAGTCCCTAACATTTCATTGCGGGTTTCCTTATAGGTTTTTAAGGAATCACTATCCCAAATATATTCTTTAACCCGTGATTTTCCTGCTATTTCACCCCCTTGAAATGACAAAACACCTCGCCAGTCTAGAATTGGTTCTGTTAAGCCTAAATCGTTTAAACTGGGAAGGTTTCCCAACTCCATTTTAGGCAATTTTGTCAAATTTTTAGGCGTGGGATAAGTTGTTCTTATTTCCCAATGACGTTCTACTTGTTTACGAAAATTAGTAAATAATTCTGGCAGTTGATTAAGGGTAAAAGGTAGATCATCGGGATGGTATAAAGTGGCTGTCCAAAAAGTTTTTATCTGCACAGGAAACCCGGATAAAGCCTTATTTACCGCTTTTTCTACCGCTAATTCCTCTGCTGTTACCTCTTGATGATAATAAACCTTGGCTATCTGCAATTCTTGAACTAATTGCGGGATAAGTTCTTCTGGTTTTCCCCGTCGGATAATTAAATTACCGCCTAAACTTTCCAGAGATTGTCGCAAATCTGCTACGCTTTCTAATAAAAATTTAGCCCGGAACTTGCCAGTTTTTGGAAACCCGTAGGAAGTAACCCCAAATTGACGCTCATCAAAACAATAGAAGGGAATTATCTCTAATTGTTCTTGAATGGCTCGATAAATTGCCTCGTGATCGTGAACCCGCAGATCATTGCGATACCAGATTAAAACCCGCATTTAACATCAATTAAAAGTTGATAACTGATCAATAAGTAGTTAGCTGTTAAAAACCATCAGACACCCCCCTTAATAAGGGGGGCAGGGGGGATCGGCACCTCCCTTATTAAGGGGGGCAGGGGGGATCTATCTTCAATTTAATTAGGGTTTGCTGAAAAAGTTTTTCCTAGGGGCAGGGTGTAGGGTGTGGGGTGTGGGGTGTGGGGTTTTACCGATTTTGAGGGGGTCAATTACCTAATTTTCAGGGAAAAAGTCCCTGAATTTACCCCTGATCACTC
>NZ_JAPZRB010000589.1:0-20945 GCF_027531105.1 Microcystis sp. LE18-22.4A | reverse complement strand
TTCTATTGTATTTAGTGTCTTTATATATATTTCTGAAACTTTCAGGGATCAGTTTTGTGGTTTGTGGTTGGTGGGTTGGGGGTTGGGGGTGGGGGTGTGGGGTGTGGGGTGTGGGGTGTGGGGTGTGGGGTTTGGGGTGTGGGGTGTGGGGTGTGGGGTGTGGGGTGTGGGGTGTGGGGTGTGGGGTTTGGGGTTTGGGGTTTGGGGTGTGGGGTAGGGTTGATTCATGAATCAACCCTACTATGAATCAACCCTAGGGTTTGGGGTATAAGGAGAAAAATCTATGGATAATAGCGCACAAAACTGGTACATTGTCCAGGAAAATACGGGAATTTGTCAGATTATAGCCCTAGAAAATGGAAAAACCCCAGTCAATGGTCAATACTGGGGTCCCTTTGCCGAGCGGGGAGAAGCGATCGCCCGTCGGGTGGGTTTAATTCGAGCGGGCAAATGTCAACCTATTGTTTAGCGGTATTGGTGGGCGTTTTTTGGCCTTCAGTGATTTCTTTTTCCAAGATTTCAAAACCCTTCTTGAATTGAGGATCCTGGAAGGTTCCCACCCGATCCCGTTCCTGTTGAAGATTTTTGCGATCTTCCTCGCTCAGTTCCGACTCCACATCAGGATGAATACCATCTTTATTGATGTCGCGTCCTTTGGGGGTGAGATACTTGGCAATTGTCACCGCTAATCCCGAACCGTCACTGAGATTGCGTACCGATTGCACTAATCCCTTACCAAAGGTTTTCGTACCGACAATAACCGCCCGATCATGATCCTGTAAAGCTCCGGAGAGAATTTCACTGGCACTGGCGGAACCACCATCGACGAGGACAACCAGCGGTTTATTAGTCAAAGCTTGATTGTTGGCCCGTTGACGTTCCGTCACCCCTTTGCGATCGACCGTAGAGACAATTAAACCATCAGGTATCCACATCCGAGCGATTTCGATGCTGGCGTAGAGTAAACCGCCGGGGTTAGAACGCAGATCGAGAATATAACCTTTCACCTCTTCGGTTTCCAATTCGCGAATCGCTTGACTCATATCGCCACTAGCTTGGGCGCTAAATTGATTAAGACGGATATAACCGATTTTACCGATCGGGGTGTTTTCCGTGTGGGCGCGCACCGGGTGAATTTCAATTTTGGCCCGGGTAAGAGTCAATTCTTTCTTCTCCTCACCCCGTTGAATCGTGATCTTAACGCTTGTCCCCACTTTGCCGCGGATCATGCTCACCGCTTGATCGAGTTCCATGCCTTCGGTAGATTTACCATCGATAGAAATAATCACATCTTTAGGCAGCACACCAGCTTTAGAAGCGGGAGTATCTTCAATGGGTGAAACCACGACTAACTGCTTAGTTTTCTCATCTTTGGTCAGTTGAATCCCTACCCCGGTCAATTCTCCCGATGTATCGATCTTCATATTGTTAAACTCTTTGGGATCCATAAAACGGGTATAGGGATCATTGAGAGTTTTCAACATCTCGCGGATAGCGGTGTATGCTTCCTCTTGATTTTTGTAGGAACGATTTAAATACTGATTGCGGATGGCGTTCCAGTCCGATTGATTAAAAGTGCCATCTAAATAAGTGCGGTTGATGATCTGCCAAACCTCATCAACGGTTTCCTTGGGACTTTCCTGAAAAAAAGCTTGACTTTGAGAGAGACGGAATCCCGCCCCCGTGACGGCGACGGTAGACAGGACCACTGCTGTAGCACCGAGAACAAGTCCGCGTTTGTTGATAACCATAGGTAATTTTCGGATAAATTAGGCTGTTCTTGCCAGAACGCTCTTTCTGGCTGACCGTCGAAATATCTTGGCAAAAAGGAGCGTTTAGGTTTCCTGGAGACAGACAAAAGAACGCCTGTAGACTACTACTGTTATAACATTTATTATCTCTTTCTTTGTCAAACTGGTTATTTGAGTAGCGATCGAGTTGCCAGCAGCCCACCTCGCGACCTAAGATAACAGCAAAACTGCCCTAGATTTTCCCTATGAGTGATCAAATCCTTTCTTCCCTCTCCCTAGAACAAAAACGACAAAACCTGCGCCACCAAAGGCGATCGAAGGTGTGGCAAGCCTTGGGTCGCTTTCTGGTGGTTAGTGGTTTAGCGACGGGATTAGCTTGGGGGATGACTTCACCCTATTGGACAATTACCAAGGCCGGACAGGTGGAAATCGCAGGCACGGAATTAATGTCGCCCGAGTCGATTCGTGCTTGGCTAAAATTAAGCTATCCTCTGTCTCTCTGGGAATTACCTACCCATCAATTGCGAGAAAAATTAGCAGCTATTCCCGCTATTGCCGACGTTAAGATCGAGCGGCAATTATTACCCCCGAAAGTGATTGTTTCTATTCAAGAAAGAAAACCTGTTGCCCGTTGGCGTTCTCATCAACAGCAAGGTTTTTTAGATGCCACCGGAACGATAATTCCTCAAAACTATTATGGTCGAACTCTGCCCAAAACCCAATTACCTAGCTTAGAAGTGCTTGGTTACGACCGACAATATCAACAACAGTGGCAAAAAATTTATCCCTTAGTTGATAACTTATCGATTCAAGTTACCGCCATCGATTGGCGCAATCCTAGTAATCTTGTACTAAAAACTGAACTGGGACAGGTCTATTTAGGTTTTTATAAAGATAGATTGCCCGAAAAATTAACCGCTCTCGTACAATCGCGGCAATTGTCATCCAAGATACCTCTAGCGCGAATTCTCTACATTGACCTGAGCAATCCCGATGCTCCCACTGTACAATTAAAACCGCAGCCAGCCCCTATCGTTGCCAAAGTAACGGCAACTGGTAGGGATTAACTGGAATTAATCAGCAAATAACCGCAATTATTCCCTTTATGTATTGCCAAAAACCCCAAATTATGATTTTCTGAACCAGAAACTGATAATGTAGATACTGGAACCGACATAATATTAGTGATAGTGTTAACATTGCATCTCTAATTCATCAAATCAATAACAGAATCTTGTACTAAGAGTGTTCCAATTCCAATGACATCGATTAATGAAATCGTTCCCACCTATCCCAATCTGAACAGTAACGATTATGCCAGTTCAGCTATGAGCGAAGATAATCATTACTCTCAGAATAATGCTGGAGTATTATTTACTCGCCCCCATGAATCACAGATGACACCCCGAGAAGAAAGTCGTAGTAATCGCATCGTGCCAAGCAATGTCGCCAAGATCAAGGTGATCGGGGTCGGCGGTGGGGGCTGTAACGCCGTTAACCGCATGATCGCCAGTGGCGTGACCGGAATCGAATTTTGGGCAATTAACACCGATGCCCAAGCCCTAGCCCACTCCTCCGCCCCCCAGAGGTTACAAATCGGGACAAAATTAACCCGCGGCCTAGGGGCGGGCGGCAATCCGGCGATCGGACAGAAAGCGGCGGAAGAATCTCGGGATGAAATCGCCCAAGCATTGGAAGGAACCGATCTAGTCTTTATTACCGCCGGGATGGGCGGCGGCACGGGAACGGGGGCCGCTCCAATTGTGGCCGAAATTGCCAAAGAAATCGGCTGTTTGACCGTGGGAGTTGTGACTCGTCCCTTTACCTTCGAGGGTCGTCGTCGCACTAATCAGGCCGATGAAGGGGTGGGCGGTTTACAAAGTCGGGTCGATACCCTGATTATTATCCCCAATAACCAGTTATTACAGGTAATACCCGCCGACACTCCCCTACAGGAGGCTTTTCGCGTCGCTGATGATGTGCTGCGCCAAGGGGTACAGGGGATCTCGGACATTATCACTATCCCCGGTCTGGTGAATGTGGATTTCGCCGATGTGCGGGCAGTGATGGCCGATGCGGGTTCAGCCCTAATGGGCATCGGCATCGGTTCCGGAAAATCTCGGGCTAAGGAAGGAGCGATCGCTGCTATTTCCTCGCCGTTACTGGAATCCTCGATCGAAGGTGCGAAAGGCGTAGTCTTTAACATCACCGGCGGTCAAGATCTAACCCTACACGAAGTCAATGCCGCCGCCGAAATTATCTATGAAGTGGTGGATCCCAACGCTAATATCATCTTCGGGGCAGTAATTGACGAGAAAATGCAGGGAGAAGTCAGAATTACCGTCATTGCCACCGGTTTTTCCGGCGATTCCCCCTCTCGTCCCACCAGTAGCAAGGTGGTGATCAATGCCCCCGCACCCAGTCCGGCCCCGACTCCCGAACCACCAAAACCGGCGGGATTAGATATCCCCGAATTCTTGCAACGTCGTCGTCCTTTTGATCGCTAACCGCCTATGACTGCCATTGCCCTCACCATCGCCGGTTCCGATAGTGGTGGCGGCGCGGGAATTCAAGCGGATTTGAAAACCTTCGCCTTCCACCGAGTTCACGGCACCAGCGCCCTTACCTGCGTTACCGCCCAAAATACCCTAGGGGTCGAGCGCATCGAGTCCCTAAGTCCAGAAATGGTAACGGCCCAAATCGATGCCGTGGTCGGGGATTTTGGTGTGCAAGCGGTCAAGACAGGAATGCTGTTTAGTAGCGAGATTATCGAAGCGGTGGCCGAGGCGATCGAGCGCTGGCGTTTAACCAGTTTAGTGGTGGATCCGGTTATGGTTTCGCGGGTAGGAGCCAAATTAATTGATGATCGGGCTATAGATAGTCTTTTTGATAGTTTAATTCCTCTGGCTTCGATTATTACCCCTAATCGTTACGAAGCACAGCTTTTAAGTGGCATTGAGATCAATAATTTTGAGGCGATGAAAGCGGCCGCCGAAATTATTTTCCAGAAGTCGGCCACACCAGTATTAGTGAAAGGTGGCGGCATGAAAGGCCGGCTGCGTGGGGTTGATATCTACTTTGATGGGGAGGAATGGGAAACTTTTAAGACCAGAAGCGTCGAAACCAATAATACTCACGGGACTGGTTGTACCCTATCGGCAGCGATCGCCGCTAACCTCGCTTTGGGTGATGACCTGAAAATAGCGGTGAAAAAAGCCAAGGATTACGTTACTAACGCCCTCGATCATTCCCTCCCTATCGGTCAAGGAACCGGTCCTGTGGGCCATTTTTACCGCTTAAAAGCCCTAAATTAGTCGATTCATAACCACTACGCCGCGTATTTCCCCCCAAGTACCCCAGAGTTGCACTGGTCGCCCCTCGGTTCCCCTCTCGGTCTATAGTCGCACAGTGCAAATCGCACCGGGTACTTTGCCCGATTGAACTATTGAGATCTAGCCAAGAGAAATAGCTTGGCCTTTTTCTCCGGATGACCGACAAATTCCGCAATGTCTTACACTTCATCACCGTCCGGCCCCGGCGGCGAGGATGTCAATTGGGTCGATTTCTCCTCTACCATTGTACACGGTTTATCGAAGTTGTCGATGGTCCGGCGGCGAGGATGTCAATTGGGTCGATTTCTCCACCAGAAAACCTTTTAGTCTTGAGATAATATTGGGTAGGGGTCTGATGGTCTCCGTATCCAATCGGTAGGTCGATGGTCAGGTGGGGACGTGAAGACCTTGTTTTGAGTCAGAGGATAGAGAAGAGTGAAGAAATTGAGTATCTTGAGTGAAGAAATGAGTCGGTTTGATGGGGTAAGTCGATGAGACAATGGGATTGGAACCTAGTTTTTATCCACGGTACTGGGGTACGAGAACCTGCCTATAGCAAAACTTTTAGTATCATTATCCGAAAATTGAAAGAACGCAATGAAAATTTGCGTTTTCATAAGTGTTACTGGGGTGGTTCCCTCGGCACAACGTTAAATGCTGGGGGACTATCTATTCCAGTGTCGGATCGAAAAAAAGCCTCAGAAACCGATTTAACTGATGAAGACTACGTTCTGGGTTTATGGCAGTTACTATATCAAGACCCACTCATCGAACTGCAAATCCTAACCATAAGTTCCGAGGATAAAGGGTCCGTTTTTGGGGAAAAGCTAGGCGAGGATTTGGATAATCGGGTTCGAGCCTTAAATCCATCCTCTAATCTGCAAGAAATGCTCGATCAAGCTGGCATTGGAGAGTTTTTTAGTCAATCCCAATCCATTATCGTCAACGAAAGCGATTATCAAAAAGCGATCGAATCCGCCACGGAACCATTAGGAGAATACCGCATAGCGATCGCCCGTGCGCTGGTAGCCCAGAGTGCTATTTTGGTGAGAGATAAATACGGGGAATTTGCCTTATCGGTTAATGGGGGATTACGAGATCAAATTGTCGAGCAAATAGCGGCGGAATTAGGGGGTACGGAAAAAGGAGTTTTGTCCGGCATAAAAGAGATGATTTCTGGTACGATCAGGCGTATTATTCAGAATAATCTCCAAAGAAAGCGAAATGGATTCACGGAAGAATATAGTGGCACTTTGGGAGATATTTTGATGTATCAAGCAAGGGGACAAAAGCTTAGAGACTTTGTTCGCACAACCGTTGAACGTCTGGAATATCCCACCGTATTAATCGCCCATAGTTTGGGTGGTATTATTGCCGTCGATTTGCTATTAGAACAACAATTACCACAAGTGGCTTTGTTGGTGACGATCGGTTCTCAATCTCCTATTCTTTATGAACTGAATGCTTTGGTGGGGATGGAATATAATCCCAATGCCAAGTTACCGGATACTTTCCCCGATTGGTTAAATATTTATGATCGCAACGATTTCCTCAGTTATGTGGGTGAGAAAATATTCCCTGGAAAGATAGAAGATGTGGAAATCGACAGTAAACAACCGTTCCCCGAGTCTCACGGTGCATATTGGAATAATGACAAGGTTTGGGATGCCGTTTGGCAGAAGATGGAGAAGATAGTTAATGGCTGAACCATCGACAACGCAAGCTATTCTAGTTGGCATTGAAAGGTATGCCGATTCTAATGCTATCCCGGATTTGAACGGTCCGGTCAATGATGTTCATCGGTTCTGTCAATGGTTACGATATCGCAATGTGCCTCCCGAAAATATTTCGGTTTTCGCATCTCCACTCGATCGCAATGTCGGAATTGTTGACAAGATTACCAATCTCATCGATAGTAAACCCTTAGAAGCAAGCAAAGATATAGTCAATAAAGCTCTGCGTGAAGAAGCGAGAAAAAAAAAGGCGAGCTTGTTTTTCTTGTTTTGGTCGGGACACGGTTGGATCGTCCCTCAAGGCGATCGTCGATTGATTTATGCCGATGCGACAATGGAGGACTTGAAGAACCTTAATTTAACTGCCCAGCTTAATGCTATGCAGACCGATTTATATAAAAATTTACCTCAGCAGTTATTAATCTTCGATGCTTGCGCTAATTCCCAATTATTAAAGATAACTCCACCTGACGATCTTCCCCCTATCGGTAAACATTTGCCAAGTCAACAACAAATGGTCATGCTGGCGGCTAATCCGGGAGAATATGCGATTAATAAAGGCGACGAACAAACGGGTATATTTTCACGAGAATTATTAAATGAATTGAGGTCATTAAAAGATACAGGGGTTTGGTTGTCAGATATGGAGGCGGTTATGCAGAGTGTGCAGCAGAAGTTCATCAAACTACGAGAGGATAGGCAAACCAAGCAAACTCCTTCATATCTTTTATATCAGGACTGGGCAGGTAATAGAAAAGAACGATTTAGCGAAATTGAGCCAGCCACTAAAACAAGAGAACGAGATAGTGTTCAGCTACCTCGCAATTTAACTATCCAAGAATTAGGACTATTGCGCGATCTTTTTTTACAATGCCAGTCAATGCAAGATCCCCAAAGTCGAAAAGATATTATTTTGAATCTCAGGAAGGAAATAGCCAATAACATCATCATGGAAGGTAATGCAAACAGTGTAGTATTAAGTGCAATTAAAACTTCTCGTGGTTATTCAGGAGGATTGGCGGAGCTATTAGACGTTATTGATATGCTCTACGAAAATGATTCTGTTGCCATGCAAAATTTAAGAAAAGCCACGATACAAATGTTGCCGGAGGAGTTTCCTTTAGAATGTTGTTGAGTGTTCCCACTAAACCAAGTGATCAAGGATTCAATCGGCTGATTGATGCCTTGGAGAATTGCCCTTCTATTCAAGATCCCCAAAAGAGAAAAGATATAATTGGTTTTTTGAGTGTTAAAGGTGTGGAAGAACGAAGCGATATGCGCTCTTCATTATTGGGTATTTTAAAAGCATTAAGCGGATTTATAGATAAATTTTGTGATTTAATAGATGGGATTAATTTTTACGAAAAAGATAGTGTTTATTACGATAGTTTAATTGCAGTTATTAGTGATATTGCTAAACAACAACAACAAAAAAAAATGAGTCAATCTCCTAAGACAATTACTCTTTTTGATAATGAGAATATTGAATTACCAAATAATAATTGCGACGAATTATTTGAACGTTTATGGTCGGGAATATGCCCGATTCTCGATGAAATCGATTGGAAAGATATTTGGCAAGCCTGTTCTAATATTGAAGAAATAAATAAACATGAAGATGACAAATTTTATATCAAGAGTTTGTGTTTTACCAAGAATTATGAATTATTAAAACAAGTATTTCTTGATCAGTATAAATCCACAGCATTGATAAATAAATTAGCTCAATCATTAGGTGATAACGAACGTATAAAATCATGGTTAGATGAGGCTAATTGCGGTTTGAAAAAAACTGAAATCTTACCTATCTCTGAGATTAATAAAAATAGCTCTTGCTTGCCACCGATATTATTAATTATGATTGACAGACTTGCCAATGGAGAAAATCAAGATACATGGAACGTGAGGGGACAGTTTAAATTTCGGGATGAACTATCTGAAATTTCATTATCTAGAGATAAAAAAGGCTTTGATTGTCCTAAATTTGAAGATATTCCGAGAGCTATAAAAGCATACATCGATTATCTTGAGAGTGAGCCTCAATTTCGAGATAAAGCAATTGATGAATTAAGAATAGAAGTATTTATTCCAATTTTTGATTTACATTCTAATTTAGATAATTGGGTAATAATTTATGAAGAAGAAACACCTAGATCATTGGTATTAAACTACCGACTATTTTTACGAAGTAGAGAACGCATACGGAAAAATAGTCGCATCGGATCACTCAAAAAAGGATGGGAAAGAATCGATACTTTTTTGAGAGATAATTGTCGGGAAATATCTAAGAATATTCTAGCTAATGAAATAAAAAATACTCAAAAATCTAATATAATTGAGATTGGAAATAATCAAATCTCTAATTGGAAAGAACTAGAGATTTTTATGAAAAATTGCTCGAATCTGTGGGGGATTATATTAAAAGGTTCTCTCTTTGTCGATAAATTTGAGCGTATGAGGTTCTTTGAGTCTATTTTTGATAGTGGTATTCCCATCGCCGTTTGGAATTGGGATATTATTCCCTCAGAAGTACAATTTGAACAGGAATTTACACAATGTCTGAGTTGCGATAATTTATCCGATCGATGTCGTGGTTTACTGGAAAAAACTTGGGAACTAAGAACTGTTTCATGGGGAACCAGGACTGAAACAGAGCGTAAACAGTATCCTGGTTATTATCTCGGTATGTTGTTAGAAGACCCAGAAATCTTGCCAGAAGAAAATCCCTTACAAACAATAGGAGCTAAGTAATAAAATGGTAGAAGAAACTAAATCAGTTCACTGGCAACCGTTTAATGGTCGGGGAGAACAGCTATCTGAAACTCTTAATCTTCCCTCTCCACCTCCTTGGAGAAATTTCGACAGACCTATTCTCGATCGAGATAGCGATCGCTGGTCAGAATTATTGAAACTTGTCGAGAAAGAAAAAAAAGATCGCGAGCGCGGTGAAAAATTCCGTTTGTCAGAAATCGCTGACAATGAAACCAATTCTCAAAATGCTCAACTTCAGGAAGCTATCGATTTGGTGATCGCCGGAGTAAATGCGGCTTTATGCTTGCGTCGTCCCCTGTTAGTGACCGGTCTTCCCGGTTCGGGGAAAACTTCCCTGGCCTATGCTTTAGCATACCAACTGAAATTGGGTCCGGTTTTAAAATGGTCGATTACGGCTCGAACAACTCTTCAGGACGGTTTGTATCGTTATGATGCGATCGCCCGTTTACAAGAATCAGAACCCGATGGAAAACAAGATATTGGCTCTTATATCACTTTAGGAGCTTTGGGTACGGCATTTCTTCCTTCAGCTTTGCCCAGAGTGTTGCTAATAGACGAGATAGACAAAAGTGACATCAATTTGCCCAATGACCTCCTCAATCTGTTTGAAGAAGGCGAATATGAAATCCCCGAAATAAAACGCTGGACAGAGAAAAACCTCGGTCAACCAGTTTCAGTTTTTACCTGGGATAAAAATCTTCATCCCGTCGAGCTAAAGAGCGGAATAGTGGGATGCAATGCTTTTCCCATCGTCGTTATGACCAGTAACGGGGAAAGAGATTTTCCTCCAGCCTTCAAAAGACGTTGTATTAGAATCAATATGCCCAATCCGGGTATTAATAATCTTAAATCCATAGTCAAATCTCACATGGGTGATGAATATTTTAATAAGTCTAGTGATCGCATTGGTCAATTAATTACAGATTTTCTGGATAGAAAAGATTTGGCAACGGATCAACTCCTCAACGTTGTTTATATGTTGACTGGTGGTCCAGAATCCACTCTCGATCGCAAATCTTTGACAGAGTTATTGTTTAAGAGTTTGAACGATACGGAGGGATTATAATGAGCGATGCTTCCGCATCATTGAAACCGGATCGATTCAAAAGGTTACTTAAGACTCTCAATCAGTCAGAGCTAGAAATGACCGGTTACGAGTTGGCCGATTTGTGTTGGCTATTGCTCCATTGGCCTCAAATTGTAGAAACTACTGAAAGCAAAAGTGAAGAAGAAATTGAAGATGATTCTTCTAATGGTAATAGTTCTTCATCCTCATCTGAATCCAAACAAAAGGTTCTAGGGAAAGAAGAAGAGAAAAAAACGGAACCTGTGGGACACTTATTCCCGCGACAACAAAGCAAAGATTCATTCGTTGGTGGCGGTGGCTCTTTAACTTTTCCAGTCGATAATCCGTCGGATTTGGGCAGTTCTCTATCTTTGGCAAGAGCTTTAAAAACATTATTGCGGCGCGTACCTACACAGGATTGTCCAAGTATTTTGGATGAAGTCCGAACAGTGGAAAGTTTTGCCGCAACTGACCAAAAAATCTTGAACCCTGTTTTTAAACCAACTTTAGAACCTTGGTTAGAACTAGCATTGGTATTTGATCGCAGTCCGTCGATGGATATTTGGCATCAAACCTTAACGGATCTTAAAACTGTACTACAACATTACGGTATCTTTCGTGATGTACAGGTCTGGCAATTAGCTTTCAAGGAAAATAATCTATTTCTTTATAAAGGATTAAGCAAGACTAATTCTAGAGTTTATCATCCTAAAGAATTACTCAATCCGAATGGCCGTCGTCTCATTGTAGTAGTTAGTGATTGTGTGGCATCCTATTGGCGAGATGGTAGGATGTTTCCGCTTTTAAAATTGTGGAGCCAATCGAGTCCATTAGCTATATTGCAAATGCTTCCAGAATGGCTTTGGCTGAAAACTGGCTTGGGATTGGGAGCGAAAGTAACTTTGTTTAGTGATGAACCGGGCCTAACTAATAGTCGATTAAAATTTAGAGATGTGCTGATTTGGGAAAACGTCTTTCGTGAACAGAATCGCTTACAGATTCCTGTTTTTACTTTAGAACCTCTCAGTGTCGAACGATGGAGTAGTGTAGTCGTGGGGCGCAGTGACACTAAAGTGGCAGGATTTGTACTGACCCCCGATACCAAAGAAGAATTAGAACCCGAGGCCGAGCTAAATTTAACTCCAGAAGAAATAGTTAGACGATTTCGCAACAATGCCTCACTTTTAGCTCAAGAATTAGCTGAATTGTTAGCGGCGACACCGACAATTTTTCTGCCCGTAGTTCGATTGATCCGTAAGGAAATGTTACCAGAAGCAGGTCAAGTCCAAATCGCAGAAGTATTTTTAGGCGGTATTCTTCGCGTTCGTTCGTTAGGGATTAAGGAAACCGACCCAGATGCGGTACTCTACGATTTTATCAATCCAGAAGTAAGAGACATTTTACAACTCAGTTCTACTCGCTCTACTACAGTAGATGTATTTGATCGCGTCTCCAAATATATCGCCAAACAACTGAACCTAGAATTGCGGGACTTCCTCGCTGAATTGAAAAAACCCTCAACAGAAATAGGTGGAGATATACAGGGTGTTATTCGTCCTTTTGCCGAAGTGTCGGCCAGAATCTTAAGAAATTTGGGCGGAAATTATCTGGCCATTGCAGAGCAACTGGAGCAAACGGCAGCCCGTACCCCTGGTTCTCAAACGTCACAAAATACGCAATCAAAGAAAGTTCCAGTTTCAGTTAATCCAGTTTCAGTTAAAACGTTGCAAAATTTAGAATTGTTATCATTTAACTTTGAGGTGGTGCGAGTAAATGCTAAGGGTGAGCAAATCAAAAAAGAGTCGAAACAGTCCCAATATTTCAGGGAAGATTTGGGCAACGGCATCACCTTAGAGATGGTTGCCATCCCGGGGGGAACATTCACGATGGGAACAGAAGACGAGGAAATCGAAAGACTGGTGAAAAAATTTAATTGGGAAGGATTTAGAAGGGAAAGACCACAACATCAAGTGACCGTCCCACCCTTTTTCATGGGCAAATATCCCGTCACCCAAGCTCAGTGGATAGCGATCGCTTGCCGCACCTACTTAAAAGTTGAACTAAACCTCAAGCTTAATCCATCTCGTTTCAGGGGAGATAACAGACCCGTCGAAGAAGTCAACTGGTACGATGCCGTCGAGTTTTGTGCGAGATTGTCCAAGCTGACGGGAAGGGAATACCGACTCCCTAGTGAGGCGGAATGGGAGTATGCTTGTCGTGCTGGAACCACCACCCCATTCTACTTTGGGGAAACCATTACCGGGGAATTGGCTAACTACCGTGCCAGCGGAACCTACGCCGGGGAACCGAAGGGAGAAGATCGAGAACAAACGACTCCCGTGGGGCAGTTTCCGCCCAATGCCTTCGGACTGTACGATATGCACGGGAACGTATGGGAATGGTGTGCCGATACCTGGCACGATAATTATGACGGTGCGCCGACGGATGGCAGTGCTTGGATAGAAAATGGGGATGATAATCGTTCTCCATTGCGGGGCGGTTCTTGGTTCTACGTTCCTGATTACTGCCGTTCTGCTGACCGCGACTACCCCTACTACTACCGCCGCGACTACAGCGACTACAAGGGTTTTCGGGTGGTGTGCGGTGCTGGGAGGACTCTGTAACCCTTTTTCTCTTTTTTCCCTTTTTACCCTCATTCCCTATTTTTTCTCTTTTCTTTTCTTTCCCGCCCTTAGGCGGGTCGATTTTTTTGAGAAAATGGCGTTAATGTTAAATTTTATTAAGGCAATGAAAGAATTATCGGTTATCATACTAAATCCGTTGAGTATGGGCTACATATCAGGAGAGGCACTCATGCAAAAGGGGGAATAAATAGGGTTTGCTGAAAAAGCTTTTCGGTGGTGGCAGGGTGTGGGGTGTGGGGTGTGGGGTTTTACCCATTTTCAGGGGGTCAATTACCTAATTTTCAGGGAAAAAGTCCCGGAATTTTCCCCCCAATCACTCCAAAGGTCGGCACTTTTTGAGGGAAAACAAGTCTAAAAGTCTTATCCAACAAGGTTTAACGATGTATCTGTTTGTAACTGAAGAGCCTCAAAATCTTTGTGGACAATGCTTTGAGAGGGATTGTTCCCCTGTCAGACTCAAAACTGATCACTGATCACTGATCACTGATTCAGGGCTGACGGCTGGTACTATATAATGAAAAACGCTCCTTAGTTAGATATTGAGAAAAACATGGAAGTTATCCCCGCTATTGATATTCTCGATGGCAAATGTGTGCGACTTTATCAGGGAGATTACCAACAATCGCAGGTTTTTAACGATAATCCCGCAATAGTGGCGCGAGAATGGGTCAATCAGGGGGCAACCAGATTACATTTAGTTGATTTGGATGGAGCCAAAGAGGGTAAATCGGTTAATTTGTCAACTATTGAAACAATTCTTAATGATATTGCCATTCCCGTACAGGTGGGGGGTGGACTGCGAGATCTAGAAACGGTGAGTAATCTCCTAAAAATCGGGGTAGAAAAGGCGATTTTAGGGACAGTAGCCGTAGAAAAGCCAGAATTAGTCAGCGAACTTTGTCAAAGCTTTCCGGGGCAAATAATCGTCGGTATTGATGCCCGCGGTGGTAAAGTAGCCACCAGGGGTTGGTTAGAAACTTCCGAGGTAGAGGCGATCGCTCTTGGTCAAGATATGGCAAAAAGAGGAGCCAGTACGATTATCTACACTGATATTCATCGAGATGGCACCCTTTCTGGCCCTAATCTCGCCGCTTTGCGAGAATTAGCCGAATCTGTCGAGATTCCCGTGATCGCCTCTGGGGGCATTAGTTCCCTGACGGACCTACTGAGTTTATTGTCTTTGGAACCTTTAGGAGTAACGGGAGTAATCGTGGGCCGCGCCCTTTATACCGGTGCAGTTAACCTCTCGGAAGCGATTAGTGCGATCGGATCGGGCCGTTGGCAGGATCTACCCCCGAATTTTTTCGCTTAACGGACTTGTTTGAGAGTATCCACCTGTTTATTGAACATATCGGTAAATAGTCCCAAAACAGTGCGATTTTCATTGACTTTGATGTTGACACTCACGGACATCCCCGATTGCAGCGGCAGAGTCGATTGATCTTTCAAAACTAACTCTTGACTGTTCAAGCGTACCCGGACGGGGAACCGATAAAAACGGTGAGTTTCGTCGGGGGGTAAAGCATCGGAACCGATCGAGATTACTTCTCCCTTAATATCGCCGTATTCACTGTAAGAAAAGGAATCAATGCGAATATCGGCCTTTTGTCCCACGCGCACAAAACCGATGTCTTGGTTAGTCACATCCACCTCTGCCACTAAACAACCTTTAGCGGCATCTTTGACCTGGGTGGGACAGCCATCGGGAACAAGTTTTAATAATGCTTCCGCTTGACTCGGTTGGGGAACAAACCCGGGCCGCGCCTTGAGATCAAAGACCACACCATCAATCGGGGCGGTAATTTTTTGATATTTAATGGTCTGTTGTGCTTGACTAATTTGACTATCTAGTTCGGCAATGCGCTTGTTGTTATCAATAATAATGCGACTGATCTGACTATCGATTTCAGCGATCCGTTTTTGATTGTCCGCCATTTTATCGCGCACATCTTTTTCGGTGATTACTGTGGTATTAATCAGCTTTTCTCCCGCTTGGGAGATCAACAGGGAATAACGCTTTTCTTCCTGTTCCAGGCGGGAAATTTCGGCGATGCGGGTTTGTACTTCTTTCTCTTGTTTTTCTCGATCGATTTCGCCGTTAGCCTCTTGCTGCTGCAGTTCATTTTGACGGTCAGTGACTGACTGTTTTTGTTTATTAATCTGATAACGGGCGATCGCTCCTTCATCCCCCAAGGGTTCAATATCCTTGAGAATATTACGCTCGATATCCAAGCTTTCTTGGCCCTGTTTCATCGAATTGGCATTACGAGTCTTAATTTCTTCTAAGACTAAGCGATCTTTGATTAATTGCGAGCGGGCATCGGCCAACTGTACCCTGGTTTGGGCCAATTGTTTTTCTAATTGTTCCATTTCCAATCTAGCGGCCGCTTGTCGAGAATTGGCCTCCCGTCGGGCAGCCGCGAGACGGGCTAATTGCTCCCCTTGTAAAGCAGAACTAGAAGCACCTTCACTGACCTGTGCTTGATAAAGTTGATTTTCCGCCACTAAAGCGGCACGATTACGGGCTAAATCGGCGATTTCACTCGGTAATTTTAATTGAGCGATCGAACTTTCCACTGCTGCCGGTGTCAGATCCTGCGCCATTAAGAGACGATAGAATTGATTTTCCTTCTCAGCACTGGTGCGAATTTTTCTCAAGGATTCTAACTGCACTTGCGAGGCACTGGAATCCATTAAAACCAGTACATCACCTTTGTTAACTCGATCGCCGTCTTTAACTTTAACTTCCTGTACTACCCCATTCACCGGTGCTTGTACTTCTTGCACTTTGCCCTGGGGTTTAAGTTGTCCTTGAGCGCCGACCACCTGCTCGATTTTGGCGAGCGCTGACCAAATTAAAGCGGCAGTGGTGACACTCATTAATGTCCAGATAATCGTCCGCGACCAAATGGGTGATTGTTTCAGGATCACCGATTGTTCTGGTGGGCTGAAAGTGGGTAAAGAAGGGGTAATACTTTTATTTTTCGTGGTAGTGGCCACGTTTTTACCCGCTTGGGTCAGTTCATCGCTTTTGCCTTTGCCGTTGCCGTTTTGACCGTTGTTAGAATTACCGTTCATGGGGATTCTCCTATATTTAGGGTTTGCTGAAAAAGTTTTTCGTGGGGGTAGGGTGTGGGGTGTGGGGTGTGGGGTGTGGGGTGTGGGGTGTAGGGTGTGGGGTGGTCACTGCGTGCGCGTTGCGGGGGGTTTTGGGGTATTAGTTGAAACTTCCCCATTTCCCCATTTCCCCATTTCCCCATTTCCCTATCCCCTATCCCCTAATCCCTGTTCCCTGACTGACTAGATTTGCGAATCCTGTTGTTTATAGAGGGTATAGTAAAGGCCTTTTTTGGCCATTAATTCCTCGTGGGTGCCTTCCTCCGCTACTGTCCCTTTATCCATCATGACAATAATATCGGCGGATTTGATCGAAGCTAAACGATGGGTAATAAAGAAGACCGTATGATCCTTGAAAGCTTCTTTGAGATTCAGACACACTTGCCGTTCGGTGTTATAGTCGAGGGCGCTGGTGGCCTCATCAAGAATGAGAATTTGCGGTCTTTGCAGGACGGAACGAGCGATCGCAACCCGTTGTCGTTGTCCCCCCGATAGGGATGCCCCCCGTTCACCGACGCGGGTATTATAGCCATTGGGCAGGGTCATAATAAATTCGTGGGCCGCCGCCGTTTTCGCTGCCGAGACAATTTCCTCCACAGTCGCATCGGGGTTAGTCAGGGCGATATTTTCCTGTACCGTACCGTCAAATAATAGGGTTTCTTGGGGAACCATGCCGATTTGACGACGGAGGGAATAGAGTTCCACTTTGTTGATATCGTAGCCATCGATGAGAATCCGTCCCGATTCTGGTTCGTAGAGACGGGCTAACAATTTAGTAATGGTACTTTTCCCGGCGCCACTTTCCCCCACCAAAGCGACAAAAGTACCGGCGGGGAATTCTAAATTGACGTTGTATAGTTGCAGGGGTCCGTGGGGATTGAAGCGGAAAGCGAGGTTTTCGTAGGTGACAGTGCCTTTAATTAAGGGCATGGGGATATTTTGGCGATCAAGTTCCGCTTCTTGGGGAGTATCGACGATATCGGCTAATCTTTCCAGGGATAAGCCGGTTTCTTGGAAGTTTTGCCAGAGTTGGGTCAAACGCAGAATCGGCGAGGTAACGTAGGAAGCGATAATCCGGAAGGCGATTAATTGACCAAGGGTGAGTTTTTGGTCTAAAACTAAGGCCGCTCCCACCCACAGCACTAATAAACCCGATAATTGGTTAAAGAAGTGACTAAAGGAACCGGCCAAAGTTGAGGTCATGACCGTTTGAAAACCTTCGGCCACATAGCGCGCATAACGCTCTTGCCACTGCCAACGGGAACGCAATTCGATATTCTGTGCTTTCACCGTTTGAATTCCCGTCATTACCTCCACGAGATAGGATTGGGTTTCGGCGTTTCGTTCGGCTTTTGCTCGCAGTTGTCGCCGCACGATCGGTGCGAAAATAGCTGTGGAGAGAACTAAAATCGGCACGACTCCCAGGGCCCAGAAGGTTAAAATCGGGCTATAGATCAACATAACCACGATGTATATAACCGAGAAAATGGCATCTAACACCACCGTTAGGGCTGTACCTGTTAAAAATTGCCGAATATTCTCTAATTCGTTGATTCTTGTCGAAATTTCCCCCACTGGCCGCCGTTCAAAGTATTTCAGGGGTAAGCGCAGCAGGTGATCGATAATTTCTGAACCGAGGGTCATGTCGATGCGGTTAGTGGTATCGACAAAAAGGGATGTTCTCAAAAAGGTTAAAATTCCCTCAAAAACGGCAATTACTAACAGGAAAACCCCGAGGGTATTCAAGGTTTCCGGGCTATTCTGCACGATCACTTTATCGATGATCACCTGAATCATCAAGGGATTGGCCAGGGCAAATAACTGCACGAAGAAAGAAGCGATAAAAACTTCTATTAAGACTCGTTTATGTTTCTTGACAGAAGGCCAAAACCATGATAGGCCAAAACGCTGTTGCTGGGTGTGTTTGGTGGGTTTGAGCAGAATCACTTCCCCTTTTTCGCCCCAAGATTCCAGAAATTCGCTGGTTTGGCGTTTAATTATCCCCCTTTGGGGAACAGCGATCGTGGTTTCCCGTTGATTAATTTCGTAGAGGATAACGATGCTGTCTTGCCAGCGAATTAGGGCAGGAGGGTTGATATTGGGCAAGGAAGAAGCATTTAGGGGTACTAATTGGCTATGGAGTCCCACTACCTCGGCTACAGCCCCACACAGGGGCAGGGAAAGGCTGCCGGTTCTTTGCAGTTGATCCCCTAGGATGCGTTGGATCACGTCCTTGCGAAAGGGGATATTAAAATATTTGCAGAGCATCTGAAAACAGGCACTCACCGCCTCTAGTTCCGTTTTTCCCCCGAAAAAAGGATATGACTTGCGGTTTTTCTCGACAGTTTTTTCAAGGTCGATATCGCTGGTGATGTCGCTTATTTTTCCCTGGGGGATATCTAATACCTGGGTGGGTTTATTTCCCTTGATGACTTGGGTTTCTAGGATATCATCCGTTTCTGTTTCCGCAGCCGCTTCGGTTTCCACTGTCAAGAATTCATCTAACTGGTCGGAGGAAAGACCTAATAAGCGGGTGTTAGTCGGATTGTTCTGGGTGATAACTGTGCCGATAGGATAATTATCGGTATTTTCGCTGACTAACCAGAGATAATCATCGTTAATCTGGTTGTAGGACACACAAGCTTTGTTTAAAAGAGCCTGAGCAATTTCTTTCAGGTCCCCCCCACCCCAGGCCTGTTGATTAAGATAGGAGCCTAGGAGAGCATAAACTTCAGCGATCGAGGTTTCTTTAAAGAAATGTTCCTTAAATTCGGGGTAATTATTGATTAAAGACCAAAAATCCTCTTGTTTTAAGGTTAAACAGATCGTGACTTCCGAAGAAGCGATCACCGTTTCACAGGGGGTAGCGCGCAGAAGACTGATCCACCCGAATAAATCCCCCGGCTGTAATTTAGCCAAAGTGACCGGCAGCGGATTGTTTACCCTAGCATCGTAACCCAAAAGTCTGGCCTCTCCCTCGTAGAGAAGGACGAGGTGGGAGGGTAAGCGATCGCACTTGAGGATCGCATTGCCCATCTCATAGCGAAAGGGTTGTAATTTCTGGCCGAGGGAACGTCTAACCTCGACGGGCAGGCGATCGAAGGGCTGTACGGTCTCCAGAAAGGCGGTAAAATCTAAAGTGGTATAACTCATTGGCTAGGCGAAAATTGACTAGGTTGGCAAATAATTAGGCGAAAAGACTAGGTTTACCCAGTGTTGCAAGGAAATGCTATATAATCGATCCCTGCTCGCTATTGACTGGGTTTGATTCGGAGATAAATTTCACTGTTTGCATTTGAGCCGTTAACCATTGTTGGAATAAATCATTGCGTAAGCGTTGACGGGTGAGAGGATCCAGTTCACAGGATAAATATTTTTCCAGTCGGACAATCACGACCCATTCTCCCACTTGCGTCGGTGGCCACAGTTGCCCCGGTTTACTTGCCTTGAGAATTTGCCCGATCTGGGGATGGGGGGCGCTCAGTTCCACCGGTCCGATTAGTCCTCCGGTTTCCGCTTCTGAGCCTTGGGAGTATTTTTTGGCTAGTTCAGCGAAGCTATTTTCTCGATCCTGTATCCGGAAAAATATTTCCTGGGCAATGCCGATATTTTTTGTCCGAATCAGCGAATAAACCACCTTATCCAATTGATTTTTGACTTGCAAGAAGTAGGATTCTACTTTGTTATCCCAAGTCTCCTGTTTAAATGTTTCCAATTTAATGTCCCGCAGAATTAGATATTCTAGTTGTTCGGAATCCATCCCGTTTTGTCGTAACCAGGATTTCATTTGTTCATCGTTGGCAATTTGATTATTTTGATAGAAACGGGAATAGGCGGCGTTTCTTTCTTCGGGATTGCAGGTGATATTGGCGATCGCTTGCTCGATAATTACTTCCCGGATTAACTGGGGTAACATACCATATTTTGCCAAAAGAGGCAAGACCTGTGACTGGTTAATTTTTTGGTCGCCGATTTCAATAATTGAACTCATAATAAATACATTTTCCTCTCAGAAATGTTTAAAACTATCAACTCTAGGAGCTTCTAAATTTTATTGAGGTGATTATACGTCAAAACAGCAATTTTAAGGCATTCCTCCCTATTCTAATCTGAGTTTTCCCCTGTGAAAGCCGAAAATTACAGAAATTAAAGAAATAAGTCGGTCATCTCGGCGGGGGTGGTGAGGGGAAGTGATCCGGGTCCGGCCGATGGGCTCGCCCAAAATGCTGCTCAGCAACCCCTAATTACGCCTCTAATTGACTAGAATAGAATTCTTGCAGAAGTCGGGGAAGGGGGAAAGGGGAAATTTTAATCTTTAACCCTTAACCCTATGATATGCAACCGTTCTATTAAACTTACTCAAATCTACTCATGAGCAAATTTGACGTTAATTTCCTGCTTCAAGGTAGCAGTGTCGGCACTATCTACTCCCCAGGCTGACACGGTGGAACTCACCGCCAAAGAAGCTAGATTGAGACTAGCGTTCAAGTCTCTATCACAAACAAAAGAGCATTGTTCACAATCAAAAA
>NZ_JAPZRB010000351.1:0-9859 GCF_027531105.1 Microcystis sp. LE18-22.4A | reverse complement strand
GGAGTGATCAGGGGTAAATTCAGGGACTTTTTCCCTGAAAATTAGGTAATTGACCCCCTCAAAATCGGTAAAACCCCACACCCCACACCCCACACCCTACACCCTGCCCCTAGGAAAAACTTTTTCAGCAGACCCTAAGTAGGGAGGCACAATTATTTGTAGGATGGGTTAGCGGTAGCGTAACATGAGCGGGCGTTGGGTTTCATGCTTCAACCCAACCTACGTTCATCTTATATTTAATTCCACCTACCTACTTAGACATTATTGAGGACAATTATTCGGCTCGACTACTCAAAGGGTTATTGAGATTGCTAGTGCCAGGACGTTTAACACTATGGGATTGTAGCAGCGAGATCGCCTGTTGGTACTGGGGATCATCCTTAGTTCCCAGCAAAGAAGGATCATCGCGGAAGCGCAGCTGTTGTTCCTGGGTTAACTCGATCTGCACATCGGGTTTAATGCCTTTTTTGTAGATATTTTCGCCGTTGGGGGGATAATAACGGGCAATTGTCACCGCTAAACCGGAACCATCGGAGAGGGTGTGTACCGATTGGACGGTACTCTTGCCATAGGTCGATGTACCTACTAAAGTCGCCCGGCCATTTTCTTTTAGCGCCCCGGCGAGGATTTCGCTGGCGCTGGCGGAACCTTTATTGACCAAGACCACGAGGGGTAAATCGGTAATAGCGGTGTTATTGGCGATAAATTGGCGATCACCGCCCCGTCGATCGATGGTGCTAACGATTTTGCCCTGTTTCATCCACATACGAGCAATATCGACACTAGCAAATAGTAACCCGCCGGGGTTGCCCCGCAGATCGAGAACATAGCCGGATACCTGTTGTTGACTTAATTCCTCGATCGCCTGTTTCATTTGTTCGGCCGCGTGGGAACTAAATTCATCCAGTTTGATATAACCAACTTTCACCCCACCTTCCTGTTTAAGGGTATAGCTAACCGAGGGGATTTCGATATCTACCCGGGTCAAAGTCACTTCAAATACCCCTTGATCGGGACGGGCAAGCTGTAAACTAACGCTAGTACCCACTGCTCCCTGTAGTGCTTCCATTGCTTGTTCTAGGGTCATTAAAGCGGTGGGTTTGCCATTAATTCTGATCAGGCGATCGCCGCTTTTCACTCCCGCTTCCTTGGCGGGGGATTTTTTCACCGTATCGACAACGACCAGATCGCTAGTGCGTTTATCGAGGGCTAAACGTACCCCAATTCCCGATAATTCTCCGGAAGTTTGACTGGTGAGGACAGCAAATTCCCTAGGAGTTAAAAAACGGGTATAAGTATCATCCAATTCCTTTAAAGCTTCCCGAATTGCCGTGTAAGCTTGTTGGGGATTAGTATAATTTCTGCTTAACAATTCTTGACGTTTTTTTTGCCAATCGATTTGATGAAAACTACGATCTACAAATTCATTATTAACAATTTGCCAAACCTGGTCGATGACCGCTTTCGGGTTATCTTCTAAGGGTTTTTCCCCTTTGGCTGCGGGGGTAAGGACCATCAGGGAACTAACTGCTAGGGTAGCGATCGCACCTCCAGATAGGAGTTTCTGCACGGAAACGAACGAGGGACGCGACTGGTTCATAAAGACAAAGCCAAAATAAGATTGACGTTTAGATAAAGCCATTCAAAAAGCGGGAGCATTTTGCCTTCGAGGGAGGTGAGGAGCAGTGTTGACTACGACTTTCGTATAGATAGGGGAGTTCCTTGTCTGGCTCTAATATCCACTATAATTCTACTTCTAGAAAATCGAGTAATATCTGGCGATGAATTTTTCCTAAAGGACGAGTCTGATTAATCTTCTGGGAATAGTATTCCCCTTGACGGATGGCAGCCGGGGGTAATAATGCTAAATCTTGCCCTTCCGTTTGCACTAATTTTTCTAATTCCAGGGTCAGGGGTACATGATAAAGATAACGGGAGAGATTATGATCGTTATAAGAGCGAAAATAGCGTAAACTAGGGGCTTCATAGTTAATTTCTTCTTTTAACTCTCGTTTTAACCCTATTTCTGGACTTTCACCCGCTTCTAAGTGACCACCAAATAAACCCCACACCCCCGGATAGAGAATCGTCGGGATGTCGTCGCGCAACTGCATTAAAAATCGACCGTCCTGTTCCAAAATCGCCAAAGCAACGAATATCATCAGTTATCAGTTATCAGTTATCAGTTATCAGTTATCGGGAGACGGGAGACAGGAGACAGGAGACGGGAGACTATTTTATTTATTCTCCCCACACCCCACACCCCACACCCCACACCCCACACCCTAGCTATTTCTCGCTTTGTTTATGGGGTAAAAAGAAAGCATCGAGGGGATCTGGGACGGGTTTAACCACTGCGGGGGGTTTGGGGGGAATCGCTTCTGCGACGGGTTGTGCGGGTGGATTGGGTTTAACGGGGGTAACGACGGGAGTTTCTGGGGGTTTCGTTTCAGCTGCGCTGGGAATTGTCACCTGTCGGGGATTTTCGAGGGGTTTAGTTGAAACCGGGGGAGAATTGTTTTCTGGGGGTTTAACTTCTGAGGTGGGGGAGGGTTTAATTTCTGGGGACGGGGAGGGAGTAGGAAGAGAATTAACCGCTACTGCATCCATCTGTTCTAATTCCACCACATACAATTCGTTAACGGTTTGGGAACCCTGGGGAATAGCTTCAAAGTCAATTTTGCCCTTAATGACGATTTCTTCGCCTTGACGGGGTAATTTATTGCTATTGGTGCGAATCCAAATCTTGCCCGAACCATCCTGCAAAAGATAGGCTCCTCCCGCTAAAAAAGGGGCATAATTGCTCACAGTTCCCCTAAGATAAACTAAAGCGCCTTTTGGTTTTTCCTGTAACTGCTCGATCGCTGTTAGGGGAGGATCACCGATGTAGGGAACGGCAATACCGAGGTCAGCAAGGGTACTACAACCGAATAACCCTAGCAATAATAATAAACTGCTGATGCGCCCTACACGAGTCTGGATAGACATTCTTGCTTTAACCTTAACGAGTGCCATTAGCCAATCTTTTTGACCATAGAATGGATCCGAAAGATTTTTGTTCTCGGTATTATCATAGAATGTCCGTAACTACTTGCCAAATTCTCGACGGGAAAGCCTTAGCTCAAAAAATCCAACTTGGTCTAGGAGAGCGCATCCAGACGCTAAAATCTCCAATGGGACGACCTCCGGGGTTAGCGGTGTTGATGGTGGGGGATAATCCCGCTAGTGCCGTTTATGTCCGCAATAAGGAGAAAGCTTGTACTAAAATCGGTATGGCCTCTTTTGGTCGTCATTTTTCCACCGATACAAGTGAACTAGAAATTTTGGCGGAAATTGTCCGTCTCAATCAAGATGAGCGGGTGGACGGGATTTTAATTCAATTACCCTTACCCAAGCATTTAGATGCGGTTTCCCTTCTCTACCAAATTGACCCGAAAAAAGATGCTGATGGCTTACATCCTCTCAATTTAGGCGGTTTAGTGCGGGGTGAGGACTGTATCCGCAGTTGTACTCCTGCGGGGGTCATGGCACTCCTGAAAGAATATAATATTCCCATAGCCGGTAAGCACGCGGTGGTGGTGGGTCGCAGTATTCTAGTGGGGAAACCTTTAGCTTTAATGTTATTGGAGGAAAACGCTACGGTAACTATTGCTCACTCGCGCACGGAAAATCTGGCAGAAATAACCAGAAGTGCCGATATTTTAGTACCTGCGGTCGGTAAAGCGAATTTAATCACCCCGGATATGGTAAAACCTGGTGCGGTGGTGGTGGATGTGGGGATTAATCGTGTCGCTGACCGTTTGGTGGGCGATGTGGACTATGCTGGGGTTTTAGAAGTGGCTAGTTATCTTACTCCTGTCCCCGGGGGTGTCGGTCCGATGACGGTGGCAATGTTATTACAAAATACATTGTTAAGTTACGAACGCAAGTTATAAATCCTCAGCTACCAGCTATCAGCTATTCAGTAATTCTATGGTGAGGTACGAATTTTTCGTTTTGGGGAGTCGGTCGTCGATACCAAATTAGGTTATACTTTCTCTTTATGAGAGACGCTGTAGAATTTAATTTAATAAATATTACCGAGTATTTCAATTAAAGTTAACTCTATTTCTGGAAAGGATTCAATAAAAATACTTTCACCTCGATAATATTTCTGAATAGCTTGATAACTACCCTGCAGCGGATGGCGATAAACTTCTAAACATTCCTCCTTGAGATTGATAATCCAAACCTCTTTAATATTTGCTTCTGCATAAAGAGGGATTTTAGTATAGCGATCATAATCGAGGGTAGAATCGGAAACTTCAATAATTAAATAGATATCTTGAGGACAAGGATAGGCAGCAACATAAAAATCCGATCGAGGTATTAGTAAACTTAAATCTGGTTCTGGTTGAGAATTATTATTTAATCTAATCGGATTTTGTACTCCTAAGAGAATAAGATCGCCAAATTTTCGATAAAATAACTGTGTTAATCTAGCTATACAGGCAGCATGACGGGTTCCCATCGGTGACATTTTGATAATTTCTCCTCGAATTAATTCCACTTTTTCATCGGGTTTGATTATTCCCTGGGTTGTCATTTTTTCGTATTCTTCCACCGTAAACTTACGGGTAATCAGTGATAAAGACATTTTAACTACACTCCTAATATTTCTGCAATAGTGAATTCTATATCGGGAAAAGATGTCATAAAAACCCTCTCATTTATAGAGTATTTCTGAATAGCTTGATAACTACCATTCAGAGGATGGCGATAAACTTCTAAACATTCTTCCTTGAGATTGACAATCCAAACCTCTTTAATATTTGCTTCTGCATAAAGAGGGATTTTAGTATAGCGATCATAATCGAGGGTAGAATCAGAAACTTCAATAATTAAATAGATATCTTCGGGACAGGGATGGGCATCAACATAAAAATCCGATCGAGGTATTAGTAAACTTAAATCTGGTTCTGGTTGAGAATTGTCATTAAGTTTAATAGGATTTTGAACTCTGAGAATAATTTTCTGTCCTAAATTTTGATAGAATAATTGTATTAATCTATCTACACTAGAAGCATGACGGGTTCCCATCGGTGACATTTTGATAATTTCTCCTCGAATTAATTCCACTTTTTCATCGGGTTTGATTATTCCCTCGGTTGTCATTTTTTCGTATTCTTCCACCGTAAACTTACGAGTAATCAGCGATAAAGACATTTTAACTAAACTCCTACTTTCTCTTTATTCTATCTGGACAGCCTTGCAAGGGGGGAATTATCGGTATTTAAACCATTAATCGGGGGGATAAACTAACTTTTTGGGGACTTGTACTGATTCTTCGGGAAAAATCAGCGCTTGCCATGGCGACAAAACCGCTAAATCTAACGTCTAGAAAGCTGGGGTCGGATCGAAACTGCCCCAAAAAAGCTACTATAGGTCAGTTGTCGATGTTAGAAAAAATAGCCGTTCCCATCAGGAACATTAAGTCGAGAAATTTTATGGTTAAGCGAAAACAGCCTTATAGTTTAATTTATCTGCTCACTCTGGTGATCGGTTTATTGATTGCGATCGCACCTGACGGACAAGCACA
Organism: Microcystis sp. LE18-22.4A; assembly: GCF_027531105.1. Classification (NCBI taxonomy): domain Bacteria; kingdom Bacillati; phylum Cyanobacteriota; class Cyanophyceae; order Chroococcales; family Microcystaceae; genus Microcystis; species Microcystis sp. LE18-22.4A. The sequence continues at coordinate 4,281 of NZ_JAPZRB010000351.1, read as the reverse complement.
AACCCCTGACTCTAACAATCCCGCCAGCGATCCTAACGAATTAAAACCTTTAAATCAAGCCGATAGTGTCCTGAGTCTTCAGGGGGGACAACGTTTAGTGGAAGAAGCGAACGCCGCTATTAATGCCGCTAAATACGATGTCGCTGTGGACAAACTCAATCAAGCGCGTCGGATTTTTAACCAACTATCTAACTATCATCTGCAATTAGCTAATAGTTTCTCAGGAATTGACCCGAAAGTATTCGATTCTCAGCGTCAAAGTGCTTTAAACACGGGACAAATGCGGGATGAAGCCACCTATCAGCTTGCTTTGGTCCATAGGGCGCAAAATCAGCCAGAATTGGCGGTTCCTTTGTTAATTCAGGTGATTCAATCCCAAAACCCCACCAGTGAATTAGGACAAAAAAGCTATCAACAACTCTACGAGATGGGATTTGTCAGTACACCCATCTCCGCACCGACTCCCACCTCCGCAACTCCTAACAACTCCCCCCCACGGCAGTAAATTTTGTCCCTATTGACGAGCTTTCGGTAAAAATGGGATCAGAGTATCTTTAATTTTTTTGAGGAGTTAAGATGGTTGACTTTCGCCAAGTAGAAGCGATGATTCAAGAACAAATCCCCGATGCACAAGTGATGATTCGGGATTTGACGGGAGGTGGTGATCATTTGGAAGCGGTGGTTATTTCCGGGGAATTTGCCGGCAAAACCCGCGTTAAACAGCATCAAATGGTTTATGGCGCTTTACAATCGGCACTGGCTACCGAAGCCATCCATGCTTTGGCATTAAAAACCTACACTCCCGACAGTTGGGCAGCAGAAAAATAACAGTTATCAGTTATCAGTTATCAGTTATCAGTTATCAGTTATCAGTTATCAGTTATCAGTTATCAGTTATCAGTTAATTTTTTTCTGGTTTTCTTTGTGGCTAATTATCTTCACACAACACAGTCTAATTTAATTACTCATGGTTAGTCCTTTACTGGAACCCTTTCGAGAAGCCTATCGCAATTTGGAACTTTTACCCCTGCGATCGGATAAAGAATTACAGCGTTTTGCTGTCAAATACGGCACAGAAATTATCGAAGAATTAGAACAATTGGTCGAAGATAGTCCTTCGGAAGACGGAAAAATTATTCTAGCAGGACATCGGGGTTGTGGTAAGTCAACCCTACTCTACGAATTTAAAAGAAAGTTAGATGATCGCTATTTTGTTGTTTTCTTCTCGATCTCAGACACGATCGAAATGTCAGACGTAAATCATGTTACTATTTTATTCTCGATCGCCGTTCAGATGATGTCAGAAGCGGAAGCCCAAAATTTAACTATTAAAGATTCTATTAAAAAAAGCTTTTATCAATGGTTTGCTGAACAAATCCGCACCGAAACCAATCAAGCAGATGCCACTGTCGAAACAGGTTTTAACTTTTCTTCTTTACTAGCTCACATTAAAGGCATTCTCAAGATTAATTCGACTATTCGCGAGGAAATCAAACAAAAATATGAGCGGAGAATTACCGATCTAGTTGCCCAAATTAACATTATAGCTAGTGTGATCGAGTCCCAAAGTCAGAAAAAAATCTTAGTAATTGTTGATGACATTGATAAAATTGACTTAGCACAGGTAAGGGATATTTTTCAATCCCATATTAAAGCGATTATGTTGCCGAATTTTCGGATTATTATGACTATTCCGATCGCCGCTTTAAGAGAAGTAGCTTTAAAGGCAACTCTCCAAACAGAAACCAACGATCAGATCGTACAAATGCCTGTATATAAACTCTTTAAACAGGGAGAAATTAATTCACCTAATGCTATACCCGATCCGCAAATTATTGCTACTTTAACCGAGATTATCACTAAGCGCATCGATTCCGCTTTAATCGATCCTGACACCCTCGAAAAAATTTGTCTTTATAGTGGGGGAGTGTTACGAGAATTAATTCGCATTACTAATGATTGCTGTCGGGTTTGTTTGCGATCGGTTCGTCGTTATCCTGATGATAATACCCTAAAAATTGATCAAGCTGTTCTAGAACAATCAATCACAGAACTTAGTCTCGATTTTGCTGAAAGTATCGGTACAGCAGATGAGGAAATTATTAAAACTGTTTATGAAAAGTCAAAACCGAAGGATCTCAAAGATCAAAATTTTCTAGATCTGTTGCATGGTTTATATATTTTGGAATACCGCAATGGCGATCTCTGGTATAATGTGCATCCGATTGTGGTTGAGTTAATGAAAAAAAGAGGAACAATTTGAATGGGATAAGTAAGTAGTTATAATTAAATTGAAGATGGATCCCCCCTTGATCCCCCCTTGATCCGTAGGGTTGATTCATGAATCAACCCTACCTAATGGGGGTATCTGACAGTTTTTAACAGCTATCCACTTATTATGAATAATGAAACATCTTCAATTATTGACCAAAATGAAAGAGAATACGAAGGTTTAATCGTGTCTCTAGAGGCAAATCAAGAGAGATTAAATATATTAATTTGTGTGTGTGATCAGGAAAAATTGCGAGAAGAAATTATTGATCGCTATAGCAAAGAATTAGAACCAGTAATCCCTTGTTATCGGATTGATTTAGATCAAAAAGAACCGAGTTTAAGAGCAGCAATTGCTAGTTTAGTCTCCAGAAAACCAGAGTTACTACAAAGCAAAAATGCCGTGATCACAACCACAGGAGTGGAAAAATTACACTCGATCTCGCGTAGCGAGCGCGTTGCGACCGAATGGCAACGGGAAAAATCGGAACTAGATAAATTTTTTGGTTATCTGCAATGGACAAGGGAAGGATTGCGAGAATTTCCCTATTCCATCGTTCTTTGGGTAACAAGCACAGTGGAAGTAAATTTACGCAAAAAGTCCCCCGATTTTTGGAGTTGGAGAAAAGGAGTTTTTCGCTTTATTTCTCCTCCAAGTAACTTTTTACCTTCTCAGGAATTTTTACCAATTTTACAATCTTTTGACGAAATTACTATAGATAAAGATATTCCTTCAATCTCTAAGGAAGACTTGTTAGAACTAATCGAGCAAATCGAGGTAAATAAAGGCAAAAAAGAGCCAAGACTAGCGAGTTTATATGCCAGTTTAGCTAAAATTTATAACCTTCGTTTATTATATCGATCACCATTGGTAGATTATCGTCAGGAACAAGAGCTTGCGATCGAGTATTATCAAAAAGCGATCGATTTACAAAAAGAGTTAAATCTAGAACTTGATTTAGTTGCGAGTCTCGACTCATTAGCAGGTATTTACTATTTCCTAGGAGAATACCAAAAAGCGATCGAGTTTTATCAACAGTCCTTAGCAATCCTTCGGGAAATCGGTGCTCGGGGGGGTGAAGGGACTTCCTACAATAATTTAGGCAATGTTTACTATTCCCTAGGAGAATACCAAAAAGCGATCGAGTTTCATCAACAGTCCTTAGCAATCACACGGGAAATCGGCGATCGGGAGGGTGAAGCGAATGCTTGGTTTAATCTGGGACTTACCTACTATAAACTCAAACGTATATCGGAAGCGAAAGAAGCATATCTTCAGTCGCGGGAATTATTTCAAGCATTGGGGTTAGCAGGATATGTTCAAAAGTGCGATGATGAAATTCGGCAATTAGAAACCCGAAAATATCCCTTAATCGTTGCTTTCTTTCTGGGGGTGGTTATGTTTCCTTTCGTTTTAATTGGGGTGATCATAGTGGCATTGTGGCGATTGTTAAAAAGATGGTTGAGGAAAGCATAATTAGGGGTAGGATGGGTTAAATATCCCTTATTTTTAACCTGAGTTTCACATCTGCTAATTTCCCCTCATAACTACCCTAAAGTGAGAAATTATAGTAATATTTCTAAGGATTACCAGAAAAGAAAGAGCGCCATGCTGCTGTGCCGATCGCTCCTCCTAAAAGGATAATTAACGTCCAAACTTGATTTTTTTGGGTTCCTTCCACCTTTTCTAGTCTTCTATCCATCCCATCGACTTTCTCAGTTAGTTTTGCCTGTCCTACCTCTAGCTTAGTTAACCGTTCGTCAATTTTGTCAAATTTCTGGTTAAAATCCTTCTGTAGGCTGTCAAATTTCTGGTTAACATCTTTCTGTAGGCTGTCAAATTTCTGGTTAAAATCCTGTTGCAAGGTATCAAATTTCTGGTTAAAATCCTTCTGTAGGCTGTCAAATTTCTGGTTAACATCCTGTTGGAAGGTATCGATTTTTTGGTTAACTTCCTTGATGCTGTCTTTGATTTCCTTGAGGACGGATTCAAGACTATAAGTAACGGTT
>NZ_JAPZRB010000310.1:0-2805 GCF_027531105.1 Microcystis sp. LE18-22.4A | reverse complement strand
CCAAGCTTTTCTGGTCGGAACCCCCTAAGCCGAGTTTTCAAGGTGCTGCGCCGTCCACTTGGTTTTCGAGACTGGCCTTTTAATTCTAACGTAAAGCCAACCTAGAACGGCGGGGTTTCAGACCCAAAATTTCCGATGAATAGTCTGCCAAGTTCAGTCGAACGGGAAAATTTAGGACAATTTTTGTTAGAAAATCTCCAAGATATTACAGATAAACTCAATCAAATTATAAACGATTCTGATCGAATCATCCTGGATAATTTACTACAAGAAACTCAAATTTTACTTGAGCAAGTTAAGGATAACTCTAAAACTTATCAAGCAAGAGCCGATATATTTTGTCAAATTGATGAATTATGGTTTCAGGTATGGGAACAATATAAGAATGAGGGTTCGGCAATAAATTTGATTGAGATTATCAATGAATTTACCGATAGAGTAACTGCCTATGCTAAATTATTTATCAGCCTTGCTCAGATCAATGAGGGAAAGACTGGTGAGGAAAAAGCCGATTTAATCAGAGTGGTGGAAGGTTCACGCATTCTCTCGGAAACGATAGATGTGTTTATTGATATGTTTGCTGATTCAGAATTAGAGCAAGTTTATGAGTTTGCTCAAAATGCTCTATCGGTTTCTAATCGTACTATAACCGAATATTTCCAAGATACTGAAACATCGCATTTAGTCACCCAATTGAGAGCTTATAGTAGTTTAATAATTTTCAGAATTCAAGAGCGATTTAATCCTAAGAATGTATCCTCAGAAACTACTTATCATTCCCTAGCAGATAATTTCAATGATATTGATGCCTCTACACAAAATTTAACAGGTTTGGTCGATTTGGAAACTGAAAAATCTTCGTCTGAAAACTGGTTAGATAATCTTTCTGGATCAATTTCTGATCAGGAGGTTTTTGAGAAAGCATTAGAATATGGGCGTGTTTTTCGTCAGAATGTATCCTCAGAAACTACTTCTCATTCCCTAACAGATGATTTAAGCGATCTTGATCCTTGGACAAGAGACTTAGTGGGGGTTGTCGATTTAGGACGAGAAGACCCAAAAGAATCGTATATTGATTATTTAGTGGAGAAGTATCGGTGAAACGAGTCCTATTCGATAGTGATGTATTGCTAGATGTTTTGGGTAAGCGTGAACCACATTTTCAAGCATCTGTACAAGCATTAAATACAGTTAAGACAGGTAAAACTCAAGGATATATTTCTGGTCATGCCGTCACTAATATTTATGATATTTTGTCTAGAGAAAATGGAAGAGAAAGCTCAAGAAAGTTGGTGATAAGTCTTCTAGAGAATTTGCAAGTTGCTAGGGTGACAGATGCAATAATTAGGCAAGCATTGGCAAGTCAGATGAAAGATTTTGAAGATGCCGTTACCAGTGCCGTTGCTGAATCAGAAAAGCTAGAAATAATCATAACGCGAAACCTAAGAGATTTTGCAGTTTCCCCTGTTCCCGCAATGCTACCAGTGGATTTTTTATCGATTCTTTAACTAATGCTTCGGTAAACGTAAACCATCTGAGCGCATAGGGATTAAAATCTGAGTTAAACTGCGTAATTGTTCGGCCGTTCCCATACAAATTAACAGATCCCCGGCCATTAATTCCGTATCGCCAGTCGGTCCCCCGATTAGCGTACCATCAGCGCGACGTATAGCCAAAACTAAAGCCCCCGATCGAGATCTTAAATGTGCTTGACTAAGACTTAAACCGACACAGGGACAAGTCCTCGGATCGATTAAAAATTCCTCCATATAAAACGATCGATCGGTTCCGGTTAAAATACCATCGACAAAATCCATCACCTGGGGTCGTAGGGCCGCGGCCGCTAATCTTCTACCGCCGGTAATATAGGGAGATACTACCGCATCGGCCCCGGCCCGTTGTAATTTTTGTACTGCTTCCTCGGTACTGGCCCTAGCAATGGCGCGGATTTTCGGATTAAGAGTTTTAGCAGACAAAACTGTATATAAATTCTCCGCATCGGAAGTTAAAGCGGCCACAATACAAATAGCGCGTTCAATTCCTGCCATTTGTAAAGATTTATCTAAGGTGGCATCTCCTTGAACAACAATATAATTTAATTCTTTGGCCCGATTTACCTGTAGGGGGTCTGTATCAATAACTACAAAAGGAATATTTTCGGCGTGAAATTCGATCGCCACCTGTCTACCTGTGCGACCCAAACCACAGATGATATAGTGTTCCGATAGTCGATCGATCACGCGTTTCTCCTGTCTCTGTTTGAGTCCCTCTTGAAAATAGCCTTGAATTAAAGCTTCGGTCAAGCGATTAACAATATAACCGATCGTGATTACTCCCATCACGATCAAAACCATTGTAAACAGTCGTCCCCGTTCACCTAGGGGATTAATTTCGCCAAAACCGACGGTAGCGAGGGTACTAATCGTCATATAGGCCGAATCTAGCCAACTCCAACCCTCGATCAGATGATACCAAAGCGTACCCAGCAAAAACACCACGATCAGGGCAAAAATTCCCCCGATTAATTCCTGACGCAGACGACGATATTTATCTTCACTGATAGACAAGCAAAATTCACCCCTAAGACTGTCTAGTAAATTACAATAAAATCAGTTTTTAATCTAAATAACCCGTCCTTCTCAGACGGATTTGATTATAATTTCCCCTATTGGGACTTAAACGCCAAATAAAGATCAAATCGAGTATAATCGTTAAAGAGTAAGCACTTTACGTTGAAAGAGCAGCGATGAAAGAGACAACCCCAGCCGCGATGCCCCCATGCTTTGACCGATGGTGTCGGCGGTT
>NZ_JAPZRB010000249.1:0-7959 GCF_027531105.1 Microcystis sp. LE18-22.4A | reverse complement strand
ATGGTATTCTTGCCGCTCTACGTCAATTAAAAACTGGCAATAATAACCGTCAGCACGTCTAACAACTCTTACCCGTTTAATCTGTTGCTCTGAATAATAAACTAAGGTTTTTTGACTACACCATAAATCAAATTCTCCTGCTTTAAAGCCATCGGTGAACTTGATTTTACGTCGCTCATCAGATAGTTTGTAGCCCGTTAATTTGTATTCAACAGAACGGCTATGTTTTTTAAATCGAGGAAACCCCTTTTTCCCCGGTATCTGGGCATCGACAATTATGATAAAACCGATTAATTGATTGCCAGGCTCTATCAGCAGCAGATTGACGAGCTTGAGAGTTGAATTTATTAACCCAAGGGGTCTCTTTATTGTTAGCTAGTACCGCACAAAGTTTTTGGAGATCATTACGGGTTGTCCCTTGATTGAACCGCCAATAACGAACACAAGAGTTACGCACAAACTGAGAAGTTTTGATAGCTTCATCAAGCTGGTGATATTGCTCTGGTGTTCCGTTTTTTAGCTTTGCTTCTACGACTAGCATCTAACAATCCTCGACCATTGGCCAAATTAAGTATAACACAGTTTACCTACAAATGGTAGAATTAAAATCGGGCTTCGCAGTTAATATCCTGGTCGGATTTCATCCCCCGCAAAGGTTGATGTCTTGTCGAAAAATTTAGCGGGGGCATTCATCCGACATTTTAGGGAAATATGTTCTCATCCCATCTGCATTGATCCGAGTAACTTCGTGCTTTATTGGTTATTACTCTGTCAAGACTCATGATTAAACGCCAAAATCTTGCTTTTTCTCGTTATTTAACCTCAGTTACTCCCTTAACCGTCCTGTCTACCTTAGTATTTCTAGGCGCTTGTGGACAGCAACCCCAACAACAAGGAAGCCAACAACCCAGACAACAGGGACTTGAAGTCAAATTTCTCGTGGGAAGCGACCTAGCCCAATTCTGTCAGCAAGCAGCCACGAAATTGAACCAAAGCCAACCCAAACTCGCTAACGGTGAAGCCTTTTACCTCAGTTGCGAAGCTAAAGGAAGCGGCGATGTGGTCCAAACGATTCTCTCGCTGGCCCAACAGTACCAAAATGGAACTCTCAAAGCCGATGCGCCCGAATTTCCCACCCTTTTATCCGTCGATGGGGAAATTTATCAGAGTCAACTCATCTACCAGATGAACAAGCTATTTCCAGGACAAAATTACATCCCGGAAATTACCGACTCACCCCTGATCGCCTACAGTCCGATGGTTTTCATGACAACCGCTGACCTCGCCAAGGGTTTAGAAAAAGTAGAAGATCCCTTCGTCGCCCTAGCTAAATTGGACAACTACCGCCAACTCGATCCCAAAGCCCCACCCCTCCCCATCACTTACGTCCACACCGCGCCTACCCGTTCTAATTCTGGCTTACAAACCCTGGTGGCCCAATTTGCTGCTGTAGCAGGTAAGCGCCCGGAAGATCTGACTGTAGCTGACGTAGAAAAATATCAGGGACAAATTCAACAGATCCAGAGTAAAATCACTCGCTATGGTACTTCTACCGCTTCCCTTGCCCAATCTATGGTCGCCAACGGACCCTTTTGGGCTTCGGTAGCCTCAGTTTACGAGTCTTTGGTAATTGCTGCTAACAGCCAAGCTGGTTCCAATCAAACGCGCTATCAAGCCGTCTATCCCAAGGCTACTTTCAGTTCCAATATGCGGGCAATTTTAGCCAATGCGCCTTGGATAAGTGACCGAGAAAAAGAAGCTGCTGAAAAGGTAATTGAATTCATTCTTTTGCCCGAAACCCAACAAATTGCCACAGATTTGGGACTGCGACCGGGTGTTCCAGGAGTAGCCTTGGGAAGCAAGTTTTCTGCTGAATTTGGCGTGAATCCTCAACCCACCTATGACTCTTACCGTTCGCCCCAACCAGAAGTAGTTGAAGCCATGCTTAAAAGCTGGCAAAATTATGCCAAGAAACCGTCGCAAGTAGCAGTAGTAATTGATACTTCTGGGTCGATGGAAGGGCAAAAACTGACATCAGTTAAGAATACTTTACTTAATTACGTTCAGAACCTGGGACCGAAGGAAAGAATTGCCCTAATTAGTTTCAATTCAGTTATTAACGAACCTGTGATTATAGAAGGAACTCCACAGGGGCGAGATCGCGGCATTGAATTTATTGGCCAACTGCGGTCCAGTGGTGGGACCAGACTTTATGATAGCGCCCTCTATGCCCGCAACTGGCTATCTCAAAATTTGCGGACTGATACTATTAATGCCGTGTTAATCTTAACTGATGGAGAAGATTCGGGGTCACAAATTAATCTGGATCAGTTGGAACAAGAGTTGCAAAAGAGTGGCTTTTCTTCCGATCAGCGAATTGCTTTCTTTACTATTGGTTATGGGAAAGAAGGAGAATTTAATCCCCAGGCTTTGCAAAAAATTGCCGAAGTTAACGGCGGTTACTATCGTCAAGGAGATCCAGCGACTATATCAACTGTGATGGGAGACTTGCAAGTAGAGTTTTAAGTAATGAATTATGAATTATGAATGGAATTCGGAGGTGGCTTCGCCGCCGAGTCAAGCGCGGGGCGGAATTCGGAGGCGCATTTGTAAGTCAACCAAATGTAGAGACTGTGATTAATTCCTGAATTAATCTACTAAATCATCAACCATCAATCATCAACGGTTAACTAAAAATGAAAATTGCTAACCCTCTTTATTACCCTTTAGCCGTTTTAGCAGGCGGGATCGTTTTAGTTGTTGGTGTTCGCTTTTTGGGATTATCTAATACTGTTACTTTACCAACAGCATTGGCGGTAACTGTAGTCGGCGCAACCGCCTTGAAAGCTAGAGAACCAGATGGGGAGAAACGGGTCAAACAACAATTACAACAGGAACTGCAAGTTATTCAAGGTTCGGCTCAAAGTTTAGCAGGAAAGGCAGAAGTTCTGCGTCAAGAAGCTAACCAATTATTAAGCAGCAGTTCAGTGCAAATGGACTTATTAATCGCCGTACAGCAAGCTTGCGATAGTGCTATTGAACTTCCCCCAAAAATAGAACAAATTGCTCAACGTTTGCCAGAAAGTGAATCTTTATTATCAATCAATGAGTTACAACAGCAACTCTTGGAAGTTAAAAGTAAAATTCGTTCGAGTTCCGGTGTATCTCGTAAACAATTAGAACAGTTGCAAGCCCGTTTAGAACGGAATATTGAATTAGCACAACAAGGACAAGATACTCGTCAAGCGAAATTAACTAGCTTGTACACTGTGATTCAAGACTCGGCTGGGGTTCTGCAACAATTACAAAATAAATTAAGGACATCTGACTTGACTAATTCGGAAGAACTTATAGAGTTAAGAAATTTGAGTGAAGAATTGAGTGGCTTTCAAGAAAATATTGATTTTATCATTTCTTGAACCTGACTAATCAATCAACTAAACTGGAAAAATCAACACCACAATACTACCCTGGAGATTGACGAGTAATGAACTTCTTAAAAACAGTTGCTTTATTAGCGTTATTAAGCAGCATCTTAGTTCTGACGGCTTATCTACTCATCGGCGGGATAATTGGTGCAGTTATCGGCTTAATCGTTGCTGCTGTAATTAACTTTAGTCTCTGGTTCTATTCCGACCAAGTTGTTTTAGCCGCTTTTGATGTTCGTCCTGCCAATTCTCAAGAAGAAGCTATACTCAAACCCATAGTTGAAGTGCTGTGCTACAGGGCAAATTTACCAGAACCTAAACTGTATATCATTCCTACTTCTTCTCCTAATGCTTTTGCTACTGGAAGGAATCCCCAACGGGGTGTTGTCTGCATTACAGAAGGGTTGATGAAACTGCTTCCTGAAGACGAATTAGAAGCCGTTATCGCCCACGAACTTAGCCACATTAAACACGGTGATGCCCTTACTGCTACAGTTGCTGTCACTATTTCTGTAGCAATTTCTCTCCTCACGGAAACAGGAATGACGGGAATGTTTGCCATGTTTAACTACCGCAACGCCAATCCCATCCGCCTAGCCGCCTTATTCCCTACCTTGCTACTTGCGCCCCTTACGGCTACCTTAACTCAATTAGCCATATCTCGAACGAGAGAGTATGCTGCTGATGCAGGTTCAGCAAGTTTAACCGGAAATCCTCGCGCCCTCGCTAACGCCTTAGAAAAATTAGAAAATAACAGCCAACAGCAGTCAATATCCACAGAAGAAAACCCAGCGTTAGCTCCCCTTCTAATTATTAATCCCTTCAAGGGTAAACTTGTCAATCGCTTATTTGCCACCCATCCTCCCACTAACAACCGCATTCAAGAATTACTCGCCATGCAACCAGGACTCTTAACGCCTCCCACTAGGAGAAACAGCCCTCAATCGAAACGCAGACGGGCAATAATTTCGGCTGCGATCGCCCTAATTGCTTTCGCTTTAGCTTATGCACCTCTTCCTGGCGTGCAGCAAAACCTTACCATCGTCAGTGGGACGGAACTTCAAGAACCATTGGCAGTCCTAGAGCCACAATTCGAGGCATCTCATCCCAACATTAACTTAGAACTGAAGTTTCAAGGCTCTCAGGACATAGTTAATAACTACATCGACCAGAAACATGACTTTACGCCTACTATCCTCATTCCAGCCAATGGGGAAATCTTAGAGGAATTGCGCGATCGCCTGGCGGTACAGGGAGAAAGCAATCCCTTCTACGATACGCCCCAACCCATTGTCAAAACCTTCCTGGTGGGTATCGCTTGGCCCGAGAGAGGAAAGGTTATCTTCCCTGGGAGACGCTTTCAATGGCAAAGTGTAGAACGGGCCATGCAAAAGCGTAACTGGACTGCTATCGGCGGACAATCTACCTGGGGAAGCTTCGATTTTGTCATGACAGACCCTAGCCGTTCCAACAGTGGTCAGTTAACCTTAAGTTTGTGGTCCCAGTCCAATCTTGGCGGAAGTCCCCTAGCTGGTACTAACTTGAATGGGCCGGGAATTCAATCTTTGTTTGCTCTGATTAAGCGTTCCGTCTATCAGCCGCCCCTTTCGAGTGACATTCTCTTGCAGGAATTTATTGCTCGCGGATCCAACGACGCTGATGTGGCGACTACCTACGAAAGTATCGCCCTCTATCGCTGGTCCCAAGCCCAAACTACCCAGGAAAAACCTTACCAAATCTACTATCTTGACCCGACTATTGAGACAGTAGCGACGGCGGCGATCGCACGGCGGGATGTGAATGAGGGACAAGCGAAAGCAGCCAGGGAGTTTGTCGCCTTTCTCAGACAGCCTTCCCAACAGGAAGTATTCGTCCGCTACGGGTTTCGCCCTGTGATAAGTGGCATAAACTTAGAATCAGTCTCCAACAGTCCCTGGAATCAGAATATTCCCGGTGTGCAGGTCAATCCTTCTGTACAATTTAGCCAGCCTCCTGATGCACAACTGAGGAAAGAAATTCAACGTTTATGGCAGCGAGTTAATTAATTTGAATCAATTGACATACTCCCACCGTCAAGCTACGCTGTGACAGGGGATTCTTTCCATATCACTAAGTAGGGTTTGCTGAAAAAGCTTTTCCTAGGGGCAGGGTGTGGGGTGTGGGGTGTGGGGTGTGGGGTTTTACCTATTTTCAGGTGGTCAGTTACCTAATTTTCAGGGAAAAAGTCCAGGGATTTTCCCCCCGATCCCCGCAACGGCTGGCACTTTTTGAGGGAAAAAAAGTCTAAAAGTCTGATCCAACAAGGTTTTTAGATTTATTCAGCAAGCCCTAATTAGAAAAAATCTCGGCAATAAAATTGTTTAAAAACTTTGAGCAATAATATAGAGTTGTTGACAATAATTTAGCTCATGCAACAACTCTACTTACTTTTTTAGTCAACTCCAACCCTGTAACTGGAACCATCCCGCTCGACTGAGAGTATCTTTGCCGTAATTCCGGTTAGCAGTGAAGAAATCAACATCTCCGCGATCGCGCAAAGCTCTTAGAGCATTTCCAGGTCCAGAATTGTATGCAGCTAAAGCGGCACGGATAAGCTCTTTGCCTTGCAAATTAGTCTTGCGTTGCATAAAAGCTCGGTTGTCAGCAAGAACTTTACAGCCAAAGAGAATGTTCTCTCTGGGATCTTTCCACTTACCAGTAGAGGTAAACTGAGGAAAAGCACGGTCATCAATTTGCATCAGTCCCCGACCGTGACCAAAATCTCCCGTACCAGAAGGGCCAGGTGGATTTAAGAGTAATCCCCAGTGAGATTCTCGTGAACCAATGCCCGCAATCACAGCAATCGGAAAGCCCTGTTGGTTAGCTCCTTCTTCAATAAAAGCTCTGAACTGTTGAGCGGCTTCTAATTGTCTGAGCATGGAAGCATCATTGCGAGCAATCGTCGTGGTAAATACAAGTTCAAGATTGGGAGGTTGCTCGTCTGATAACGCTGCCCAAGTCAGCGGACCGACAATTCCATCATCATCCAAACCACGAGAGCGTTGAAATTGTTTGACAGCCATTTCGGTTGCCTGTCCAAAGAAGCCATCAATAACGACAGCAATTCCTTTGGCATTGAGCAGTTCTTGCAGTTCCATCACTTCGTCTCGAAGTTGAGGAGAAGTATGGTCAAATCCGTCAAATAAACGTAAGGTTGGACCGATCATTGTGCAAATTCTCCTGGCATTTTGTTTTTTGCTAGTTTTCAGGATTATTGAAGTCAGTTTGCCTTTAGGAAGATGAGAGTCCCAACGCCGCAAGCGTGGCAGGCCCAACGATGCCATCAACCGGTTGCAATTGTTTCTGTTGTTGAAATGCTTTAACTGCCTCTTCTGTCTTTGGACCAAAGAAACCATCAACTGTTAACTGGAAGCCATTGCGGACTAATGCTTGCTGAACTTGGCGCACGTCATCTCCTTCCAGAAGTGGGCGCGTGAGTTGCAATAAGCGATCTCCTAGTTCAACGCTACCCCCACCATTAACCCCTGTGTCTAGAGTCGGACCATTAGCAAAGCCATTAGCAGGAGATTTACCGAGACGAGCGGCGGTATTTGGACCCCACTGCCCATCCTCTGCAATCCTGTCATTGGGATTGTTTTGATTCCACAGTTGCTGGAACGCCAGGATAGCAGTTGAGCGAATGTCACGAACCCCAGCACCTTTAAAGTCAAAATGAACCGGATCTGATGGACCTAGCCACTTCCAGCCCTGAGCTTCTAGGAAAGGTCGCCAGCCTGCATGATCTTCAATATCGAGAGCTAATCCACTTTGATGGTTGCTCTTTCCTGGCTCAGCAGCGATAGTAATGCCACATCGATTCGCCTGAGCTTGTTGAAAAAGAAGTAGTTGTTGGGCAATAGTCCGATAAGCGGAGTTGACAATCAGAGTCTGGCCTCGATTGGCAACTGCCCGATCTAGGGCGCGTTTAGCCGCTGGTTGTAAGAATGGCCAAACTGCTTGTCCAAGCCTGATCTTGGGCGAAGAAAAATCAACTAAAGCACCTGAGACAAGTCGATTCATTTGAGCAATGAGTTGCCGATCTAGTCCCCTAACCACTGTCGTGGAACAGCTTGTAGTCCCAGCTTGGGTTACTGTCACCATAAATTTCTTCCTTAGCGAGGGATTCTTAGTTCAACAAGTCCACTTAAGCTAAGGGACTTGCGCTTTGATAATGCACCATTTAGGGCTTGTCTGATTCTTCTACAGAGCGATTTTCTGGCTGGGATATTATTCCTACGCAAGTCCCTAAATACCTGGCGATGTTTAGCTTAAATGGTGGTTCTTTTATCCTACTATCCCACTTCCATCGGTCTAACACCCCTTAATAAGACTTAATATGGCACTGTGGGGTTTAAGCTAAAACGCACTTAAACCACCTAAAATAGAAATAGTAACTTGAGAAAAATCCTACTTATGCCAGCCAAAGATTTCCTAGACTTAGAAGAAAAGAAAAACTTACAAAAAGCTCTTAAAGAAGAAGAAAGAGCAGAGG
>NZ_JAPZRB010000580.1:0-2071 GCF_027531105.1 Microcystis sp. LE18-22.4A | reverse complement strand
ACTAAACATTTTTTCTATCTCCTTACGGTTTAATTTGGGCAATTTATAAATGAGAATTGTCTCAATTAATTCGAGAATGTCCTCTCTTTTTAAAGACTCCTGGAATTGTTGTCTAACTTGTTGAATCAGTTCTTTTCCTTGGGCTAAGGTGTTTGGTTCCGATTCCACAATTAATTGTAACACTTTTACCCCCAGAGAATCCCCCTCATCTAATTGATTCAGATAATAACAGTTAACCCGGCCTGACTCAAAGAATTCTTGATAACGAGATTTGGGACTATTTTCAATTTCCGGATGAGGATAAATGATCACCCCTTGGCAATTGTTATTACTCTCACTTTGATGAAAATAGAGAAATATTTCACTAAAAAAGCGCGAGTAAAACCGTTCATCTTTTTGAAATTGTACCTCGACAAAGTAAATCGGTTCATTAAGGTTATCAGGAAGAAAGACCCCATCTAAACGAAAAGCGAGTTGTTTAACTTCTAGGGAGGAAAATTGATAATGATTGACGGTTTCAGGGGGAAGATTTAGCAAATCAAAGAAACTTTCAGGAAAAGTCTGAAAGAGACGATAGAAAATACTGTCCGTTTTCACTCAATTTTGTCCCTCAATGACTTCTGGTACTTGTTCAATTTCTAAGTCTAAAGCTTGGGCAATTTGTTCTACACTTAATCCTAAGGCTGATAAACGGGGAATAGAGTTTAATTTAGCGGTTAATGCTCCTTCCTCTAAAATATCTTGATAGATGACGGATTCTCTCATAATCTCACTCCGAAGGATTTTTTTAATCGTCTCTCGATTGTAATTCCTCGATTGCGTCGGGGGATAAATCGGTAAATCGGGCAATTTCTGGGATAGGAAAGCCAGCAGATAGCATTTTTAGGGCAATTTGTCGGGCTTTTTCTTCTTTACCCTCCTCTTTGCCTTCCTCTCTGCCTTCCTCTCTGCCTTCCTCTCTGCCTTCCTCTCTGCCTTCCTCTCTGCCTTCCTCTAAAATATCTTGATAGATGACGGATTCTCTCATAATCTCACTCCGAAGGATTTTTTTAATCGTCTCTCGATTTAATACTAACCCAGCGAGAATACTGGTAGCGGCAGCGAGATTGCTTTGCACCTGTTTTTGGGAGATAGTTTCTAGAGAACGGGACACCTGACTTAACACCTGTTCGGGGTCATCGGTATTGCTGAGGATGGCAAAGGGTAATAAACCGGGATGATGGAAAAATTGCGGTGTATTTTCTTCCCAAAGACGGATGACTTGAAAGGAATGAAAGGTTTCCCCCAGACGGAAAGTATTTTCTTGTACTAGGGGGGAATCACTACGTCGCAGATAAATTACCACTTGACGCATTGGTTTTTGGGGATGACGACGATAGACGCGAAGGCGATAATCGAGCATTCGGAAAGGAATCTTGGCGTCGGGGTCGGTTTGAAATTCGGTATGGAGAATTAATTGCTCTGACTGCAAAAAAATCAGAGAATCGGCACGAATGGGGTCTAATTGTAATTCCGTCGGGTCGAGGACGGTTAAGGAGAGGGGAGAACCCAATAACCAAGTGGCTAGATCATCGGAGAAGTTTTCGGCGATAAATTTACAAATATTATCAAACATCGCGAGCGTTCTGCCTTTGTAATTCCTCGATAGTTGCGGGGGATAAATCAGTAAATTGGGCGATTTCTGGGATAGGAAAGCCAGCAGATAGCATTTTTAGGGCAATTTGTCGAGCTTTTTCCTCTTTGCCTTTTTGTAGTCCTTTTTGCAAGCCTTCTTGCCGTCCCTTCTCCTCGCCTTCCTCTAAAATATCTTGATAGATGACGGATTCTCTCATAATGTCACTCCGAAGGATTTTTTTATCGTCTCTCGATTTAATACTAACCCAGCGAGAATACTGGTAGCGGCAGCGAGATTGCTTTGCACCTGTTTTTGGGAGATAGTTTCTAGAGAACGGGACACCTGACTTAACACCTGTTCGGGATCATCGGTATTGCTGAGGACGGCAAAGGGTAATAACTCATTGTTCGCTTAATTTTTTAAGGGAAGGGTTTTAAAATTGCTGTAACCTTTATC
>NZ_JAPZRB010000327.1:0-1553 GCF_027531105.1 Microcystis sp. LE18-22.4A | reverse complement strand
GATTCGCCATACGTCTTCTGATGTAGTCGTCATAGATGATTTTTTCTCTCTGATTTGGTCTATTACTATTTTACTGAATTTGGCCGATTCATGAATAAGAGAGTGTTTTTTCCTTTGGGGAAGATAGAGCGATAGCCTTTGAGGTTTTAATAGGTTTGAGGTTGAAAATTATCGGGAATATCGAGTTCAAATACTTGGTCATGAATCCGAGCCACATAAAACCCTTCTTGCAGAATTTTTTCCCGTAATTCGTTCGATAAGTCAACCGATGCTAGTATGCCATAGAGTTTTTTTTCTTTGTGTTCAGGGAAAAAGCTGCGAAACCGTTGCAAAATACTTTTTAATTGTGTAATGGATTCCTCTCTAGCATGACTTTTAACCTCGACGATATAGGCAGTATTTAGCTCACCATTGGTATAGGCAAGAACATCAATTTCTAGGTGTTTTCCATCTTTACTGACTCGCACACTGGGACTGATAACTTCCATACCAAAGCGTTGCCTGAGAATCGTTTCCATTGAGGGGAGAGCAAGTCCTTCGGTAAAGCTGCCGAATTTGGCACCGAGTCCCCCAATTTGTTTGCCCAGTTCTTTGAGTTGTTTGTCAGTTTTCTGCTGTTGTCGGTCAGTTTCCTTGAGTTGTCGGTCAGTTTCCTTGAGTTGTTGGGCGTTTTCCTTCTGTTGTTGACTAACTTCCTTCAGTAGTAGGTCAGTTTCCTTGAGTTGTTTGTCAGTTTCTTTTTGAGCAGCAGTCAATTCGGCTTGAGCAGTCGCTAATTCGGCTAAGATTCGCCATACGTCTTCTGATGTAGTTGCCATAGATAATTTTTTCCCTCTAATTTGGTCTATTACTATTTTACTGAATTTCGCCGATTAATTAATAATTAATCATTGTTAATTAATGGGACAAGAATCACCGCCACCAGCGACTAACATCCCTAATACTTTGATACACTTCTCTTCAGGCAACCTCCCCCCCAAAATGAAGGATTAAAGGCGCTAAATTGGGAATAGAATTAACAATTATCTTCATTCTCTTTGATTTTTTGACTAATTTATGACTGGTTCGCTGAACGCTGGAAAATGCTAACGTTGATGGGTTATTCATTTGACAGATCATAGAGTTCTAAGCCTTGAATAAAACAAAAATCTCTCAAATTCAATGTATATAGCTTAATATTCTGCACTAATGCTGTTGAGGCAATGATAGAGTCAGGGATGTTGAGTTTGTGACTGAGGGAGTAGGTTTCCATTAAGTTAATAAATTGATTGGATATTGCGACATCTACAGGAAAGGTATGTAGCAATCCGAGATGTCTTTTGATTTTGTTGAGTTCATTTTTATTGATTGCTCCATAATATAATTCGGCTTGAGTAATGGAACTAATGGCTAGTTGATTTAGTCCAATATGGCGGCTCTTCGGTTTGTGTTATGCAATGGACGGGGGTTATAAGGGATGTAACCCTTATATAGAAAGGCATTTAGCGATTTTTGTCAATTGTTTCTTATCTAGAGCGAACTAATCAATTAAGTCTCTTGCCAGATAAGGATTT
>NZ_JAPZRB010000584.1:0-11714 GCF_027531105.1 Microcystis sp. LE18-22.4A | reverse complement strand
ATTATCATACTTTGTGCTTTTTGTCAAAAAAACTTTTTTTTTGCAATAAAACTACACAAAAAAAAGATCATCGGTGTGGGTGATATTGTCTGTTTTTGCGGTGGTGATTTGGGTGAGCGGGGGGGGGGGGGGGGGGTTGGGGGGGGGGGGTGGGGGGGGGGGGGGTGGGGGGGGTGGGGTGTGGGGTGTGGGGAGTTTTCTCAGTGAACTGATAACTGATAACTGATAACTGATTCCGGCGGCGCTGGACAACAAATAGAGATTCTTTCCCCTGTACTGGGATGATTAAAAACGATTTGATTGGCATGGAGATAATAACCACAATCTCCCGGGACTGCATCCGGTCGCGGTAATCCCCCCAGACCATACAAGGGATCACCGATTAAAGGATAGCCAAAAAAGGCCAGATGAATGCGAATTTGATGGGGTCTGCCCGTAAAAATTCTTACTTCTAATAGGGTACTATCGGGATGTTTTTTTAAGACTCGACCATCACTGCGGGCCGATAACCCATCTGTGAGCGCACCGTAAACATGGCCTAAAATGGGATGGGCGATTTTCCCGATCGCTTGATTAATAGTAAAATTATCTGGTATGTCGCCCTGACCAACTAAAGCTCGATATATTTTAGTAATTTTCCCCTCCCGCATCTGTTGACTCAATTTAGCTCTAGCGGGCTTTGATTTAGCCATTAAGACTATGCCCGAAGTGCCGCGACCAAGACGATGAATCGGATAGGGAGTGACATCGGGATAATGCTGATGTACCAAATGGATAAGAGTATGTTCGAGAAATCCACCCCCCGCTAACACCGGTAATCCCGAAGGTTTCGCCACCACTAACACCTCGGCATCCTCGTAGAGTACCTCAAAAAAGAGCGGCACATCCGGTTCTGTCCAAGGCGGGCGCTGATAGGTCAATTGCTGCCCGATTTCCAAGACTGTATCGGGGCAAGCGGGACGACCGTTGACTAGAATTGCTGCCGATAAAATGCGATCGAGCCATTCTTCTGGGCTAGAATGGCAATATTTGCCCGTATAGTAAGCTAATAAGCTTAATCCTGCCTGATTTTTGCTAACTTTATCTCGATAAATCCAGCCTTGATTGGGCATTGGGGAAGTGGGGTGTGGGGTGTGGGGTGTGGGGTGTGGGGTGTGGGGTGTGGGGTGTGGGGTGTGGGGTGTAGGGTGTGGGGTGTGGGGTGTGGGGTGTAGGAAGAATAAATAAAAATAATCTCCTGACTCCTGACTCCTGACTTCTGACTCCTATCTCCTAACCCAATATTCGACAAAGATAAGCAAAAATTATTTATTGACTCCAAAAGCTTGAGAATATTTAAATTAACATTCCGCAATATTTACAAATTCTTAAGAATTAATTGAGAAAGATTTTTATTTAACAACGATGTTACAGTGGTAACAGCGATTTTACTGAATTTCATAATGGGTTATTCTTGGCTTTTTTGGACAGCAATGGTTGAAACCCTTGCCACACCTACAAGGTAATCCCAATTAAGACAGGTAAATCAGTCAATTTCACCCACAACGATGATCTTTTTTTTGTGTAGTTTTATTGCAAAGAAAAAGTTTTTTTGACAAAAAGCACAAAGTATGTAGGAGTAGTTATGGCAGAGTGGGAAGTGGGGAAGTGGGGAAGTGGGGAAGTGGGGAAGTGAGGAAGTGGGGTGTAGGGTGTGGGGTGTAGGGTGTAGGGTGTAGGGTGTGGGGTGTGGGGTGTGGGGTGTGGGGTGTAGGGTGTAGGGTGTGGGATGTAGGGTGTGGGGAGACGGAGTAGGGGAGCAGGGAGAAAAAACTGATGACTGATGACTGATTACTGATAACTGATAACTGATAACTGATAACTGACCCCGCATAGATTTTTACTTAACTTTATGTCTTTGGTAATTTGTCCGGGTTTTCATGATTCTAGACTGACCGAGGATTTTTTAGGACATCTGGGGAGCCAATCGGTCAAATTACGTTCCTATATTATTATTTCGCCTTTTTCTTGCTTAAATGAAGCTTTTTCACCGGGAGAAGCTCTAACCTTGATTGGGTTTAGTGCGGGGGTGGTAAATGCGATCGCTTTAGCTCATTATTGGCAAGCTCAAGGGGCAAAAATTGCCGCTTTAATAGCTCTGGACGGGTGGGGAGTGCCATTAATCGGTAATTTTCCCATTTATCGCCTTAGTCACGATTATTTTACCCATTGGAGTTCCTGTTTATTGGGTAGCGGTCAAGAAAATTTTTATGCAGATCCACCTGTAGATCATCTTAGCCTCTGGTCGTCCCCCGATCGAGTGACCGGTTGGTCTATCAATGGTAATTTTGTCCAACGCACCACAGCGTTAACTTTTTTATTAAATCGGTTAGGCAAGAATCAATTAACTATAATTAGGTAGTCCCCTCCCTATCTTTCCTATTTCTTTACCGCTGCTGATTTATGAGTACATCCGTTCCGAGTTCTTCAATTCTCTTGGTGGGAATTGAGGAGAATATCGCTAAACTAGCTAGTGCGGACTTGAAAGAAGCAGGTTATCGTCCCCTGATCGTGCCTAGCATTGATATCGCTTTCCCAGAAGTGAAAAGTTGGCAGCCAGCGATGATTATACTCGATCGCTTCCTCGCAGCGGAGGCCGGTGTGAATTTTTGTAGTCGTTTACGTTCCCAGGGAAGTCGCGTTTATATTATTTTGTTAGTATCTCAAGAAACCCTAGAAGAACGTCTCGCCTGTTTGGAAGCGGGAGCCGACGATTATTTTCTCAAACCCTATAATTCGCCATCTTTTCTCAAATTAATCCGTTTTTACCTGCAACCTCTGGAAATTACCCCCGAACAATTGGGTTTCGGTGACTTAGTATTAGATTTAGCCAGTCGTCGTCTCTCCTATAAAAACAAAAATATTGAGTTGACGATGAAGGAATTTGAACTGCTGCGCTACCTCATGATTCACCCCAAAGAAGTATTATCGAGGGATCAAATTCTCGAAAATGTCTGGGGAGACGAATTTCAAGGAGAATCAAACGTTATTGAGGTGTATATTCGCTATTTACGCCTGAAGATGGAGGCTGGTGGTCAAAAACGCCTCATTCATACCGTGCGTGGTGTGGGCTACGTTTTACGGGAATCTTAACAGTAATCAGTAATCAGTGATCAGTAATCAGTGATCAGTAGATTGCTTTTATTTAATCTCCCCACACCCCACACCCTACACCCCACACCCCACACCCTACACCCCACACCCTACACCCTACACCCCACAACCTACACCCTACACCCTACAACCTACACCCCACCAGCCTAGTCAAGCGCTGCTATTCAATCTGGATGGAGTTGGGGGAATCGATAGGAGGGGTGGAACTTCCCGGGGTGATAGTTTGACGGTATTGACTATAAAGACGGTCGCGCCAAGCAAAAAAGCCCTCGTAGGCGCTATTATCGGCTAACCCCGGAATCCCCTTGCCTTGCAATTCCCTGGGTAAGTTGAGATAGGAACCCTGGGGAAACTGAAGCAGCACACTTAATCCCGCCACGGCTAAATCGGCTAAAGTGGGCTGATCCCCGACTAAATAGGGACGATTGGTTAAAATGAGGTTCAAAGCCTCTAAATCCTGTTGTAGCCCCTTTTTCGCTGTATTGATAGCATCTTTTCCCAGACCTACACCCGCCCCCAAAATATCAATTAATTCCCCCGGCATGGAACCCAGCAACAAGCGCATAAAACCGGGAGTTTCCTGGGGTAAAAAAGCGGTACGAAAGTTTTGATTTTGGGCAAAAGCGCCGAGAAAAGCGGTTCTTCCCTTTAATCCCAGGGATTCATCAGCCCATTCTTCGATTAATAAACATTGACCCCGTTGTAGGGGATCTGTGGGGATAATTGGTTTTTCAGGATACTTGCGATCGAGATAAAAAGCAATCTCCGTCGAGTCAGCAATATAAGTATCGCCATCCTTGAGGACGGGAACCTGTCGCTGTCCGGAAAGACGGAATAATTCCAATTGTCCCACCCCCGGCACCACGTCCCTTTTTTTATAGGCAAGACCTTTATAGTCGAGGATGAGACGGACTTTCTCACAATAGGCAGATAATTCAAATTGGTAGAGTTCTAGCATGGGATGATATGGCCTCTCGATAAATCAGTTTCTCCCTGATTACTCTAACCCTATCGGGCATCGGTCGTCTAAACTTAAAGACTTTACTCCGATTTTGTCCGAACATTTGTACTAAAAAAGAGCCAGGCGAAAAAATCATCGTTTGCTAATTTGAGGAATTAGGCTGGGTACTCTTAGGGAAGATAGACCAGATCCGGCAACCCCAACTCAATAGTGCCACGCTTTTAGGTTAGGATATTTTCAGGCACTAAAAGCGAGGAATAACTTATATATTCTGGTAAGCTGACTCGCGAGAGACCAATAGCATACCGCTATAGTAGAGGCGTGCGAGGGCTGGCTCTTTTCTCGGATCAGAGGTTACTATGCAATTATCCATCGACGTTTTTAATGATGTAGTTCGCTATCTCGACAGCCACGAAGAAAAATTACGGATCAAAAAATTAATCTTTTGTATCTGTAAAAAATATTGGGAAAATGAGCCTAATATTTTGAACACTGTGGCTATGGAAGACTTGGTGAAGGAGTTAGTGCAACTGAAAACCAATAAAGAACAATTAACTTTTTCTGTTTATAAATTAGTTAAAACCCTCAATCGTCCTAAAGTTTATCTGGGAGTAGCCACGGTTATTATCGAGCAAATCAGTCAATTATATAGTAATATTGCTGCCGCCTACGACAATCAATTATTACTGGTAGAGCCAGAAGTTAACCCTAGCTTCACCACCGTTAATAATGATGTCAACAACGAGGAAGATAATTTATTAAGACAGGTGGTTAGTGGAATAGAAAATCATCGAGAGACAGCGAGAATTCAAAAATTAATGTTTGCCGCTTGTAAAAATCGTTGGGAAAACGATCAAGCGGTGATTAATAATTATGGCTTAAAAAATATTGTTTTAGAACTTCAGCGAAACAATCCCAATTTCCTCAGCTTGCGACAAACTCTCAAGCAAATTGCCGAAAATATTAATAAAAAAGCTCTCTACCTAGCCCTAGCCGATATTATTCTTGCCCAACTAGAGCCTCTCTACGATACTGATAACGATGACGAAGAAGAGGATAATGAGTCAAAAAGTCAAATCTTGAACAATCAAATAGTTCATCTAAAGAATGATTCTGATTCTGCGGCTAAAACCACATCTTTCTCCCCCTCTAGAAGTGAACCTGTGGATTTTTCCTCTTCGATCATCAATCTAAATGAACCGCAATTAGTCATGGAATTGCCCTTTGCCGAGCCGGCTTACTCAAATAACAACCCCAGTAATTCCCCAAAAATTCCCGCCTACGACCCCTTTGAAATTCGTTTAGAAATTTTCCAGTATGCTAATCCTTTACGAGCCAAAATATTGATTTTCTCGCTCCTATTTCATCCTTGGAATCGGAGCGATCAAGATTGGTCAACTCTGCGAAGTTATACCCTAGAAGATTTACTACAACAACTCATCCAAAGTGGGAAATCTCTCAAGGATATCGAAGTTCAACTATACAATATTGCTCAAACCCAAATGGATACGGATGCTAACGTTCAAACCGCCAGTATTCTGGTGCAAACTTTACAAAAAATTCTTTAATTTTTTACCCAAATTTATCTGGATATTCTACCTATGAAACCCAACGAATTAATTGCACGTTATGCCGAGGGAGAAACTCAATTTAGTGGCTTAAAATTACCCGGAGTTAATTTAGTTGGTGCTGACTTAATTGGCATTGTTTTAAATGAAGCAGATCTGCACGGAGCCAATCTTCTCTTTACCTATCTTAACCGGGCTAATCTCGCTCAAGCTAATCTTGTGACAGCTAATTTAAGCGGTGCTAGTCTCAACCAAGCTGACTTAAATGGGGCAGATTTACGCAGTGCCAATTTACACGGAGCGATGCTACAAGGGGCTAATCTTCGTGATACCGATATAACCCTAGCGACGTTACTTGATGCTAACTTAATCGGGGCGGATTTACGGGGGGCTAATTTAAGTGGTGCTAACCTCACTGGTGCTTGTTTGCGGGGAACAAATATGCGTCAGGAAAAGAAAAATCATAACACTAATTTACAAGGAGCTAATTTCTCCTGCGCCGACCTGCAAGGGGCTAATATGAAAGGGGTTGATCTGGTGCGAGCTAATCTAGTAGGAGCCAATTTAAAGGAGGCTAATTTGTGCAATGTTGACCTCAGAAAAGCGGATTTAACTAATGCTAATCTCCAAGATGCTTTACTTACTGATGCTAATTTAATCGGGGCGCATTTAGTGGGGGCAAATCTAGCGGGAGCCAATTTAGTGCGGTCAAAAATGACCGATACGGAAGCAATGCAGGCAAACTTCCATAGTGCAATTATGACTCAAATAAAATTTGATCGAGCTAATCTTAGTCAAGCTAATTTTCAAGCAGCAAGAATGAATCATGCTGACTTAAGAAGGGCTAATCTTTCAGGAGTTAATTTCAGCGAAGCAGATTTAGTCGATGCTTTCTTTGCTAGAGCAAATCTCACCGGTGCCGATTTAAGTAATGCTAATCTAACTCGTGCCGAGTTAATGAGTGCTAATCTGATGGGAGTTAACTTCCGCGGTGCAATTATGCCCGATGGCCGGATTAATAATTAAAATTACTTAGGGTTGGCTGAATAAATCTAAAAACCTTGTTTGGTAAGACTTTTAGACTTTTTTTCCCTCAAAAAGTGCCTACCATTGGAGTGATCGGGGGTAAAATCCCTGGACTTTTTCCCTGAAAATTAGGTAATTGACCCCCTCAAAATCGGTAAAACCCTACACCCCACACCCCACACCCCACACCCTGTCCCCACGAAAAACTTTTTGCCGCAAGCCCTACTTAGACATTGTTGTTGGCAATTATTCCGGTATAATTGAAGGTAGAATTGAGGGTAATCTTATGGTTGAGCCAGCAGTTATTACAGAAGATATGGGCAAAATCTACACCACCATTACAGTTATCAATCGAGCGGATCAAATTTTAGCGGCGGCGGCGGTGATTTCTCCCGATCAAATTCGCTCTCTTACCCTAGAAAATGTCTTGGTGGATACGGGGTCAACCACTCTTTGTCTAGTGCCGGAAGTAGTCGCCCGCTTGGGTTTACAGCTTTTAAAAGAAGTAGATGTGGCTACGGCTAAAGGCATAGGAAAAGCGAGAATTTTTCGCGATGCCACCTTGATTATCGCGGGACGGGAAGGAACTTTTGAATGTTTGGAATTACCCGGGGGTCAAAACAATTTATTAGGAGTAATTCCTTTAGAAGCTTTGGGATTAGAACCGGATCTTCGCAGCCAAAAATTGCGAGTTTTACCCACAGAATCCAAGGAGACTTATTTAACAATTTTATCGAACAAAATAGCTCTATAAAATCACTTTTTGTCTGACTGTTCCTGCTCTTTCAGCTATAGCGATAATCTCGATTTCTTGACCAGAAACTCCCTTAATCACCCATTCCACCGTACGGCGATAATCTAAACCGTGAGCAAGACTACTATATACTTTATTTGATCGCCCTTCTAAGTGACCGATTTCCTGCTCTAATTTTCCCACTATTAAACTCACCTCATCGGCTAAATTTAACTTGACTTGAATGGGACGAACAATCTTTCTTTCCAGTGCCTTTTTACTGGTATAAGTGGGTAAGAATCCCTGATTTTCCAACTGTAAAACCAGATGATAAATACCATTGCCCTCCGACTTAAGATCAAGACGAGAGATAGCTAAAAGAGGTGACATTAAAGCATGGGCAATAGTAAACTGACATTGTTTCTCACATAAATCCGGTAAATACTTTTCTGGGGCATTTTGCCAGACATTTTTAAAGTCCCAACCGCCAATTTCCACCTCTCCCAATTGGGGGTGATCAAAACTTTGCCAATTAATAAAACCCTTTCCCGCTAAATTCTCATCATTCCAATGCTGTAATTTCAATTCATCTTCAAAAGGATGCCAGCGAAACCATTGAATATAATCATCTTTTTTCACTCCCGCTTGGGTGGGTGCATCCCATAACTCCACCGTAAAACCATACCAACCAAAATGATCGTAACCGTAATCATCCATGGCACCGTTAGTCACTTCTTTGGGATGATAACGAAAATCGTGATAGACAGAAACGCATTCATAACCAGTCATTGCTTTTCCCTTGTCAGCAATATATTTATACATTTCTAAGTCTTCCACGGGGAAATATTCATCGGGATGGGTGCTATAGGGACGCAACATGACTGCTGAATAGGTATGATAGGTAACGAAGCCATTAATATTGGTGTTATTTGCCCAAAATTCGGCTTCTGCACGGGTTTCTGGCTCCGAAAAAGGAAAATCTCCGGCCCCCTGTTGTTCCCCTTCAGGAACCCAATAAACGGGATAATTGCGGTTAAAATCCAGGCCCTCTAGGGTGGGGGCAGTGGTAAAATTATAGCCATCGTAATCGCGGATTAAACCTTCGGTGAGCAAAGTGTAAAAAGTTCCTTCAAATTCCTCCGGTTCGCGACGCACCATAATGCGAGGATCTTGTTCAGAAATTTTCCAAGCGCCACAGGTATCTTTTTGGCGCATTTGTAAGATTAAACCATCGCCGTTAATATCTTCAGGATATAGCCCCGGTTTCTCATCCGTGTGGGGATAGGGGCGAATACTCGATCGTAACATATAGGGAGTGGTGAGATATTTTTCTGCTCCATCCACGGCTAATCGCGGCAAAATATAGACAGTGTAATGGTCAAGAAGTCTGGTAATTGGGGAATTATGACCGTATTGGCGCAAAAGATGAGAGATAGTGTAGAGAGCGACGGCAGAGCCGGTTACTTCCCCCGCATGGGTGTTAGCATCAATCCAATAGGCAGGTTTTTCTAAATAGGGGCCTGTGGCTTGATTTGTTAGGGTAGTTAACCAGATATCTCGATTTTCGTAGCTTTTACCGATCGAGGTGAGGCTAATTAAATTAGGATAGGATGAGGCTAGGTTTTTCAGGAAAGAAACTAATTCGGCGTAGGGGTAATAGTGGCTAAAATCAAACATAATCTTCTGCAACTAAAAAAAAGGAGTCTCGGGTTAATTTGAGAAAATATAGGATAATAACAGTAAACAACTATGGATAGTCAAGATATCGCTCGCTATATCGAAGAAACTAACGGTATTTCTAAGCCTTGGCTGTTGGTGCAATTGCGTCTCAAAAAACTGCAAGAACGTCGTGCCAGTCTTTCCCAACAGGAATATATCCAAGAATTGGATGATATTCAGCAAGACTTAATGAAATTGGGCGAATGGTGGCGAGGAATCGAGTCAGAAGTCTTTAAACCCTAAGCGGTGGCGATAATCTGTAATACTCGCGGTAAATCCTCAAATTCGCCGATGATGCGTTTCACCGGTTGCGGCCAAACCCGGACTAAAGTGGGAATAGCAGAGACATGATTAGATTCTGCTTGTTCTGGATGCTTAGAGATATCGATCACTTTCAGGGTATAGGGATGGTGTAATTCTCGCTCTAGAAGCTGATGGATCGATTCTAGGGTGTGTTTAGTATTGGCATTATTACCGGAGACAAATAACCGCAAAACATAACCCTTGGGACTAGGGTTAGTATAGTCAGAGTCAGCACTAATCCCCGAAGTCGTTGCGGGGCGCTCCTGATAACGGAGAATCAGATCGTGGGATTGCCAAAGTTGGGGAAACTGCTGACGATAGGTTTCTAAGATAGTGGGATTAGAGGATTGTTCCTGCCAAGGTACAGTAAACCAAGCTCGCTCGTCCGTGGCGAAAATAGCATTTAATAAAGGCTGATAGCGACGGACAAGGGGATAGACTTCGGCTCTAGTATGAATACGGTGACTGTAGGGATCTCGCCAGCGATCGATGGTAGCGGTAAAACTAGGAACTAAAAAATGGGGGGGTTCTGGCAACCCTAAAGCGGACTGGAGAGCAGCGCAGAGATTCAGATGCCAATGAGTTTGTTTATCAGGATCGATACAGTAAATCAGGTCGCCCCCGGGGGTAAACAGGGCGATGCCTTTAAAAATATCGGGCAACACAATCGCGGAAGTGGTCACTTGAGGGGTTCCCCTAGGGAATCAATAGGAGCTTCTATTTTTCTAGACTACTAAACTCTTGACCCCTCAAGGATTTCCTTCAGGGTTTTTCTAGATTCTACCCCGCAGCATCATCGCCATTTCATTGGGAACCGGGGACATTTCCAGGGCGACCTCATCGCTAATCCGTCCCTCTTGATAGAGGTTAAACAGAGATTGATTAGTGGTAATCATGCCATGGTATTCGCCATCTCTCATTAATTCGATAATTTCGTCATTTTTGCCGCTGCAAATGTAATCTTTGACGGTTTCTGTGTTGACGAGAATATCGTGAAAAGCGGTCCGTTTACTGTCGGTGGTGCGACATAAACCCTGGGAAATAATACAAACCAAGGATTCTGCGATCGCCACCCGCATCGATTCCCGTTCCTCGGCGGTATAAAGAGTTAAAATCCGCTCCAGGGTTTTAACGGCGCTGTTGGTGTGCAGGGTTCCCATAACTAAGTGACCAGTTTGGGCAGCTTTCAGGGCAGTATTAACGGTGGATTTGTCCCGCATCTCCCCCACCAGAATAATATCTGGGTCTTCCCGCAAAGAGGCTTTTAGGGCATTATCGAACTCATGGGTGTGTATTCCCACTTCCCTTTGTTTGATCAAACTGCGACGACTTTGATGGACAAATTCGATCGGGTCTTCGATGGTGATAATATGTTTGGGGTGTTCTTTATTTATGTAATCGATCATGGCTGCTAGGGTGGTGGATTTCCCTGAACCCGTCGGACCGGTGATTAAAATCAATCCCTTATGCACATCGCACACATTCCGGAACACAGCCGGTAAGCCCAATTGTTCCACAGTGAGGATTTTCATGGGAATTAGACGCAAAACCATCCCCGGACCGCGCAGACTTTCAAAGATATTAATCCGCACCCTAGCGAATTCGTACTGAGTTGCACCATCAAATTCTAGGTCTTTTTTAAAGCGAAGGATTTCTTCTTCACCGAGGATTTCCCGTAACCAACTATAAAAAGTGTTGATGTCAATTTCAGGATAGTTGAGAATAATCATTTCACCACGATCCCGCATCCGGGGTTGTTCTCCAACTCCTAGGTGAACGTCCGAATAACCCCGATCAAAGGCCATCCGGATCAAATGTTCTAAGGTGGGTTGATTGGGAGCGCGACCCGGCCGGGGTGGGGTTTGGGGAGAAGCAGCCTGACTGGGAGCGCGATTTTGGGGAGGACGTGGGGCGGAAATTTGACCATTTTGCGGCATATTCGGCACGTTTTTGCTCGTTGTCGCCACCTGTTGGCTCATTTCTTGAGTTGTCCCCTTGCTGGTTCCCGTGATTTCTGAGGGAGGCATCGGCAGGGAGGGAACCGGCAGCGGCTGCAGTGGTCGCGAGGAAGAATTGGGATTTTGACTCATGAGCAATAGGGGGTTTTTTCTTTACCGAAAAATTGGGTTTAAAGCCTCGCCCTTTTAGGGCGACTTTATGTGATGTATGATATTAAGAATAGCGGGCCGGGTAAGCAACCGCTTAAAAAACCCAGTCATCGCAGGATGAACGCACCTTGAAAACTAGAGTT
>NZ_JAPZRB010000408.1:0-3585 GCF_027531105.1 Microcystis sp. LE18-22.4A | reverse complement strand
TTCTTGGGCTGCCCATTTCTCCATTTTTTTGCTTACCTCCACCTTAATTCCTTCTTTCAAAACTATACCTATCAATCGTTTCCCCTTTTTTTAAGTTTCTTCTCTTTTTGTTAAGAAAGATCCGACTAATGGATAGCTTATCAAGGGGGGCAGGGGGGATCGAACCTAAAATCCATTTTTAATTTAATTATAACCAGCTACTTAACAATGTTAGCGAAATTTTGAACCCTATGACGGAATCTGACACACCGCGCCACAATCCCTCACGGAAGGCGATCGGTCGCCTGAGAAGCAGTAAAACAGGGGAAAATACCTGAGACTCCTTCCCCTATGAATCCCTAAGCTAGGGAGAAGAATATAAAGATTTATTAAATTGTAGCTTAGAATACAGTGCGGGGGGGGGTAATGTGTATCCTTTTGTTGTCTGCCTCCTGTCTTGGGTGAGGCTGTTATTTAATCCAGAAGGAGAATCCAAGCTAAATGACTTTTCAACGAATTCACAAAGTTAAAAACCAATTTAAGCTAAAACAACTTAACAGAGCAGTTATAGCCGCTTTAGCATTGCCTTTATTTCTTCATACTGGAATATTGTCGAGCTTAGCAGTTGTGTCTTTGATAATCGCAACAGAAACTCCAGCTATGGCTAACGGAGAAATAGATATAGATAGCTTAGTTAAGAGCTTAACCGAGTCAGATCCAGGGAGCAAAGAATTCAAAAAAGCTACTGAGGATGCAAAAAAACTTACAGATGAACAAGCAGCACAAGTTGCTCAAAAGATAGTTCAGAAAATAACAGGAGATGCTGCTCAATCAGTAAATACTCTGCTGAATTTATATCAATTGGGTTTAAAAGCTGGGAAAAATCCATTACTGGCTGCACTTGGTAAGCCGTTATCTGATGCCATAAACAAAGCTTTTGGTAATCTAGTTAAGGTTCTTAACGATCCACGGACTGTTGGTGGAAAACAAAAGTTAATAGACGTCTTAACCGCAGAGCCTTTTAATCTGGATTTGAACGGAGCTTTTGACATAATTGATAAGTTAGAAAAACAAGCGCAGAAATTAGAAGATGCTCAAAAAGCCAAAGGAAAAGAAGCTCGTTCTCGTTCTCGCGATAGCCTTAGCTTTGATGCCACTACATCTATCTTGTCCTTCACTGATGATTTGATTGTGGAAATCATCAATGAGGATAGTACAGTTGATTTAAGCGATAGTATTGTAGGGGCTGAGGTAGTAGTTCCTGATTTTACTTTCAACGGTATCACTCCAGAAGGTGAGCCTGGATTCAAGAACTTATCAGGAGATCCTATTATTATTAGGAAAAATTCAGATGTTTTTTTGGAAACTGTAGTTCCATATTTCATCTGGAATGGGAGCCAGCTTTTTGGCTTTGGCGGAGATTTGGTTCTTTCTGGGGCCCCAGATGGCTCTGCTTTTGATGGTGGACTTCCAGATTTAGGTTCAGATTATATAGATGATTTAATTTCTCTTCTGACTCCGCTTGATTTCAAAAACTTTTTTACTTTCAGGATCGCCCCAGATACAGACCTTGTACAGCTAACGGAAAACTTTACCAAATCAGGGTCTACTGGTTTTACTAATGGCGCTGGATTAACTCAAGAGAAAATCCCCGAACCATCCTCTGTCTTAGGTTTACTCGCACTCGGCACTCTCGGCGCAGCCTCAACCCTCAAGCGTAAACTTAAACCCTCTAAATCCACCGAAAAAGAAACCATAAAAGTCTCCTAAAATCCCCCATAAAACCCCACAAAAACCCTTTCATTAATTGGAGGGGTTTTTGTCATAGGAGCCAGTCGTCGGTCGTGAGGAGAATTGAGATTGATTGTATATACCCCAAAATAGTCCTACTGTTCACTAATTTTACTTTCAGCGAGAATTTCTTGGAGGACGGGGGATAAATTGCTAGTTAAACGGCCGGATCGAATAAATTCAGCGTAGGTATCAGCTTCGATATCTAGGAGGGTTTCCCGAAGTTGTTCCATTGTCAATAGCTGTAATTGGGGATAACTATCGTTGAGAGATTGTATTTCCGCTTCTACAGTCTTTAACTTTTCTTTGACGAGATGCTGCTCATAACTAAAGAATTCTGGGGCAACATCGGGAGATTTATCTAACTTAGAAAGATAGTCTAAAACTCTTTTTAAAGCTACCCGTCGGGCTAAAAGTTCCGCATAGTTTTCTCGAATTGGTTGATCACCGATCAAGTCTAATCTCGATAGGAAAGTTTGAATAGTTAATCCCTGAACCAAAAGGGTAAAGAGAACAACTCCGAAGACGATATCGATGATATCCTGACGATTGGGAAAAATAACCGGCACACTTAAAGCTAGGGCAATAGAAACGGAACCGCGCAAACCTCCCCACCATAAAACCGTTTTTTCCCGCCAATTAATTTTAGTTTCCATCAAGGCATTACTAACAGTTGCCAAAGCAAAGGTAGCCAGAAAACGGGCCGCTACCACGGCAGCGATCGTGATAAAAATTAAATTGAGATTATCGGCTAAACTGGAGAGACGGATCTGATCGCCGATGAGGAGAAAAACGATCGAATTGACAAAAAAAGCGAGAAACTCCCAGAATTGCGTGACTAATAGGCGGGTACGGGGACTCATACTAATTCGAGAGCCAAAATTACCCAAAATAATCCCCGTAGTCACCACTCCGATTACCCCCGAACCCCCGAACTCCTCGGTTAATAAATAAGCACCGTAGGCGGACACAAGAGTTAAAGACTGTTCCACTAGGGGTAAATCGAGACGTTGAGTCAGATAGGAAATACCAAAACCCACTAAACAACCCACTGCCACCCCGATACCGATAAAAGCGGCAATCCGGCTAATGGTTGTCTCTAAGGATAGACCACTAGCACCGAGGGGAATTTCCACCAAAAGAGCGAAAGCGACGACAGCGACCCCATCATTAAATAAGCTTTCCCCTTCCAAAAGCACGGTGAGGTTTTTACTGGCCCCTAATTCGCGAAAAAGAGCGACAACAGCGACGGGATCCGTAGAAGAAAGGCTCGCACCCACTAATAAGGCCGTAAATAGGGGTAAATTGGTCAATTCATCTAGGGTAAAACCAACCCCGAAAATCGAGATAATTACGCCGACAATAGCGAAAAGACTGACGGGAATCCAATTATCCTTCAGATCTCGCCAGCGTGTATTCCAAGCGGCTTCAAATAGCAAAGGGGGCAGAAAAATTTCTAGAATCAGTTCGGGGGATAGGTTCACCAGACGGATATCGATAAAAGCTAAACCTAAACCGACTATCACTAACAATAGGGTGTAAGGAATTTGGCGAAACCAGCTAAAAATCCTCGAAACCGTGGCCACACTCAGGGAAACGGACAAAACAATTAGAAATTGTTCTAAATTTTGCTTAATGACTTCATCGGTAGCGGATTCTAAACTCATTGGCTGGGAGGCAATCGGTAAGCGGACGTGCAAGAAAAGAACAATCTAAATTATTTGACATCCTCGCCGCCGTAAAACGGACGGCGATTCCCAAACCTCACGATTTAGGTTTCTGCTTCTTTCCCGAAGGATTTTTCGCACCTGCCTT
>NZ_JAPZRB010000086.1:0-13130 GCF_027531105.1 Microcystis sp. LE18-22.4A | reverse complement strand
CAGAAAAGACCATTTACATAAGCTAACCACTCAATTAGTTCGTGAAAACCAAACGATTGTGGTTGAGAATTTAGCCGTTAAGAATATGGTCAAAAACCCGAAATTATCTCAGGCAATATCTGATGTAAGCTGGGGAGAAATCACCCGACAATTAGCCTATAAATGCCGTTGGTATGGGAGAAATTACATCGAAATAGATAGATGGTTTCCTAGTTCTAAAAGGTGTAGTAATTGCGGGTATATTGCTGAGAAAATGCCGTTAAATATTCGAGAGTGGGATTGTCCAGACTGTGGGACGCACCATGACCGAGATATTAACGCCAGTAAAAATATTTTGGCCGCAGGGCTTGCGGTGTCAGTCCGGGTCGCGACCATAAGACCAGAACAGAGTAAATCTGTTAAGGCAGGTGCGAAAAATCCTTCGGGAAAGAAGCAGAAACCTAAATCGTGAGGTTTGGGAATCACCGTCCGTTTACGGCGGTGAGGATGTCAAGACTAGGGTTTGCGGCAAAAAGTTTCTCCTGGGGGCAGGGTGCGGGGTGTAGGGTGTAGGGTTATAACCAAGCATCACCTATATAGCACAAATTTACTGAGTAGATAAAAATAAACTTGAGTCAACGTGAAAAAACTGTCCTAACTTTACAGCTTGTTTTTCTGTTATTATTTGTTGGCCAATAAGAATATCAGAAACTATTGTTTTTGAACCTAGTATATCTGATAAATCTTTTTCTTGTAAGTTGTTAGCTTCCATGAGTTCCCAGAGTATTGAATGGGGTTCTGATTCTTCAAGGAGATAATGATCTTGTTCGTATTTTTCGATTAAAGTCAAGAGTAAATTTAACAAGGTGGTTTCTTCTAGACTGCGATTTTCTCGATGAGATAAGGCCTCAGCTAGGTTAATAGCCTGTTCGTTTTCTGCATCGTTTTCTATTACTTTTGGTAGATACTCGGCTAGTAACCTTCCGTAGGTATCACGGTTTAAAGTAAGGGTCATTTTTCCACTCATCTTTGTCATACTCCGCGTGAGTCAAAATGTACTTGATGTAAATTATTTGATCTTTGTAAACGATATCTACAATTAGACGATAGCGATTACCTTTGATATTAAAGACCGTGAAATTACCAACAGCTTCCGCTTGAGAATACACAGCTTGAACTTCAGCTAGGTTTTTCCACTCTGCTTTACTAGCAATTTTATACCAAGTATTAATGGCATTGGCAGCATCGGCGTGTTTTCCGGAAAATCGCCGCAGTTTTTTACGGCTGATGATGTGCATATTCTTATTGATTTAGAATAGCTCTTGTATTCTAGTTTATCATGGCCTGATTTGCGCCACCAACCCGAAAACCACCGCCACAAGAGACGCAACCATCATTTTAACTCCTCCCAGTTTGTCGCTGTTGGGAGAAGATAGTCAGCAAGTTACCTACATCCTCAGCCAGAGCGCTCGCGTATTTCGGATGCGCGAAACCATCCCCAAACTATACGGACGGGAGGAATACTTAGCAAAGGCAAAGGAATATGTGCGTGAGGTGGGGGAGGATGCTTGGGAACAGCTGCAACAGGCTCAGGGGGTCGAGCTTTCGTGATAAAAAATCAACCTTTTCCTTACGCATAGTTGTAGTTAATTCTGGTTCAAAATTTACTGTTTGCAAGCCACTACAAGTAGTCGTGAAAAAGTCAGTTATCTCGATTAACACCAAGATTATTAATCGGGCTGTCAATTTGAAAGTGACTTACCATTAACTTGGTTGAGTTTTTCGACTACAAATTGTGGGAGGTGAACTTTTTCCGCTCTAGCCTCACAACAATCCCTTACTGCTATCACAAAAGCTTTAGGTACGCTATCAAGTTGTTCGAGAAACTTTTGCCACTCTTCTTGTTTTTGATCTTTTGCATAAAGATCAACTAAATGCCAAGCTGCTAGATATTCTGCCAGAGGTTCAAGAATGAAATGAATTTTATCCTTAGAAGTTTGGTTCGTTTGAATGAGGTGTAGCTTTTCTTCTAAATATTCTAGTCGTTCTTCAGCATCATTACCTCCCAAAGTAACCAGTGCCTCCGAACGCATAATTTCTGAGGGTTGATAGCTATTCTTCAGGCAAGCCCAAGCTAGAGACTTGGCATCTTGATCGACAATGCGATCACCTGATCTGTTTTCTTCTTTAATTTCTCGGTTGAGTTCATCGAGGTATTTGAGCATTAATTCTGGAATATTATTCGGCAAAGTTAATTCTTGCGCCACTTTGACTTTCTTTTCAATTAACTGTTCGGCATATAATTTTACGAACATAGGTGTAATCCTTTTTTGACCGACAATTTCGGATAACTTAGCACAATCTTTATATAACTCCTTGTCAGTAAAGAGTTGCCGCACCCCTTTCTTAACTAAATAGGTTTCTAAAAAAGTAGAAATTTGACTTCCTGTAAGTTGACAAGGTTGGATCGTCAAAACACTACCCAAGGATTCTTCTTGCCGGGAGGTGACCACTAAAGTATGAACTGGAAAATCTGGCTGTCCAGGACGAATTAATTTGCGTGTAGTTTCACTCATTTCTGACAAATGATCTACAATGACCAATATTCGCTGCTTCATCAGCAGATGTTTAAGGAGTTCTGGAGAAACACTTTCTTCTGTAATTGCTGCTTCTAGTTGACCTCGAATAGCGGCTAAAAAAGGTTTTTCCCCTCCCGAATTATCAATCTCTATATTTTCTTCAATCAGCACCGGTAACATCCGATGTTTACAGAGACGCTCTTCTTTATTATCTGACATTGCCCATTGAGCAATTTGATAGGCTATACTGGTTTTTCCAACTCCACTTTCTCCCCAGATAAGCAGATGTCTTGGGAAAGATTCTTTTAAATCTTGACTGGTGAGTTGTTCAATCGTTGTCAGATTATCACCAGAATCAGTCTGGACAGGAAGGGGGACATAAATTGTATGATGCTGGACGGTAGGTTTATGAAGGAAGTCTTGTTTCACTTCTTTAAAGTATCTTTCTACCCATCGATCTAAAACTCTTGGATGATATTTTAAAAGTGGGAAGAAACTCAGAATTGATGCAATTGCCTTCGCTACAGGGTGAGCTTCAAAAGCAGGTTTCCAGATTTGTTCATCAATCTTAAGTAACCAGAGAGGAGAGAGCCAAAAAACTAGCAGATTGGTGAGAAATAAGCTACCAAAAATTTTAATATAAGGATGAGTAATAATACTTATCAGCCACTGTTGAGATACCTTATTTTGTCGTTCTTTAAGAAAATCTAGTCTTCGAGCAAGAATATCTTGTTGTTGCACGAATTTTTCTTTTTTTTCTTTGTCTTGCCATTCTGATTGATAAGCTGATTCCATTGCTTTTTTAGCATTCTCTAAATCCGTGATCGCTTGAGATAATCCGTCTGTCTCTTTCTGACGCTGATATTGATCCTGTAAGGAAGTTGCAATATTACTCAATCCAACAGATGAACTCACTCGCAAATCTTCATTTTTATCTTCTAGAAACTTGATTAATTCTTGTCGGCTACTAGAGGTATAGGGATCGATTTTACTTAAAGCTTCAACAGCATTATTTCGCACTGTCTGATCGGAGTCAGTTTGCAGCAATTTAATTAACACTTTTACAGCTTCTTCATCTCTCTTGCCAATACTATGAATTGCTTGAACTGCCACTTGACGAGCTGTATCATTGGGTTCATTTTTTACAATATCAATTAATTCAGGTAATGCTTTTTCAGCTTTATTACCCATTTTAATCAAAAGAGCGAAAGTTTGGGTTCGCAAAGTATAATTTTTGTCCTTCAAGAGAGGAATTAAGTTGTCTATGTCAATAACTTTTATATTGGATTTTGCATCTAATGTTTCTATAACTTTCTTGCGAACAAACCAAGCTGAATCATTCTTGACAGATGTATTCAGGGCAGTTTTAACACTTGTGTCTGTTGAGGTAATTCCTGCTAATACTTCAGCAGCACCTTGACGGACAAATCCATTGGGATCTGTTTCGAGCAGTTTAATAAGTTGAGGAACAGCTTTTTGTGATTCTTCTTTGTTTATTATACTTCCTAATGCTCCTGCTGCTGCTCTTTTTACATCGCTATCCTGATCATCTAGAGCTTTAATAAGATAGTCAACAGTTCCATTAGCATTAATTTTTCTGACAGCTTCGATCGCACTGCGGCGCACTTGCGGGTTTGGCTCTTCTCGACTTTGTGTGATAATTTTTGCTTATGGAATCGTGAAAGGCTTACTGGGCAAGACTTTTAGGACTATTTTGCGGATATTCTATCAGTATAGACCTCGTTTCCACACAGAAACCAGAAGAGCCCGGGTTTTCATCCTCGAAAGCAATCAATAGGTAGGGTTTAGCAGGTTCAGCTTCTGTGCCAACACCACCTAGTACGTCAGCAGATTGACTGCGTAATTCTGGGGGCAGCCGTTTATCATTGAGGACATTAATTAAAGCACACATGACATCTTCTTGCTTTAATTCTGGATACAGAAATTCCCCCCACTGCTTAATTGTCTCTAATTGGTCATTTTTTACCTCTTGATTGACAGGCTTTTTCTGATTTAGCCTGATTTTCAGTTTCTCTTCAATCAAAAACTTGACCTCTTCACTGTTGCAATTGAGTGCTAACCCTTTTTGGCTCAATGTTAGAGGGGATAAAAGACTCAACAGGGTGACAGCCATTACTTTCCAGACTTGAAGTCGAATCGGTTTCATATCGCTATCCTCCCTTGTTGAACCAGTTGAGAGAGATAATATCACCCCCCTCATTGAATTTTACCTCCCTTCCCGCAAATCTTCTCAAGTACAGCCACACCCTCCAAACACCCGCATCTTCTAGTTAATGAGCTTGGTATTGACGACCGGCGACCGGCTACCCAAAACGAAAAGATAACTGCTGTATTTAAATTTTTACAGTTTATTTTAAATAAATCAAGAGATTTAACCCCGGAATCGTGCGCGAGAGAGTCCAGATAAGGAGAGTGATATAAAAGATGCCGATACCCCATTGATACCAAACTAAAAAAGAAATGATAGCGGGTAATTCTCGATCGCGAACTCGCCAATCATTAAAGCCTAATTTTAGCAAATTATTGAGACTTAAATCGTAATAATTTAACCAATTCCAACGCTTTTGCCAAGAAATAGGAGTATAACGATCGCGAAAGAGGGGAAATTCGGGAACCACGGGTAAACGGGTGATTAATAAGCGTAATTGTCGCATACTACCATCTTGCAGAAAATAGGAACTATCCATTAAATCGTGATAGCGTCCCCGACGATAAAGTTCGATAACTAAAATTAAGGGTAAGGGGACAAGAATTAGGGCAATAGCTGTTAAAGTTAGGAGAGGACGACTGGCAGATTGCAGGATATTAAACACACCTGAAAGGGTGAGAATAATATAGCTAGTCACCATACAAAAGATTTCATAACGACTAGGAATTACTGGTTTAGGAGTGAGACGACGCACGCGATCAATTAACCAAAATAAACAGCCAAAATAGGCAAAAATTATGATTCCTGTACCGAAAACTAAACTAAAATTTGTACCATCTTGACTTAAGAGTAATAGTAAAGCAAGGAAAGAAGTATGCAGAAAATCAGCTACCCAAGTGAGGTTAATTAGGCGAATAACTGAGATATTATTCAGTTTTTGTTTTAACTGTTGAAATCGCAATTTTTCGGTTTTGTATTCAATTTGATTGGCATCGGCAATTTGTTCTAGGGAGCGAAAATTACGAACTAAATTTCTTAAAACTGTCTCATTTCCTGTTAAAGTTGGTAAATAAATTGCTTGACCAATTACTCCTCTATCTCCCAGTATTTTCGCTTTATCGGAATCAAA
Organism: Microcystis sp. LE18-22.4A; assembly: GCF_027531105.1. Taxonomy (NCBI): domain Bacteria; kingdom Bacillati; phylum Cyanobacteriota; class Cyanophyceae; order Chroococcales; family Microcystaceae; genus Microcystis; species Microcystis sp. LE18-22.4A. The sequence continues at coordinate 7,273 of NZ_JAPZRB010000086.1, read as the reverse complement.
AGCTAATCCCGATACACTCAAATAACTATTTTTAGTAAAAGTGGAATTACTAAAATCTACCTGATCTAAAAGTTTCACATCTTGAAAACTAACGACACCATTAAAATAACTAGACCGGAAAGCGCCCGATTTTTCAAAAGTGGCATTTCTAAAGGTTAATAAACTTAAAAATCTACTCTTAGAAAATAGCGGACGATCTCGCCATTGACTTTGGGAAAAATTGGCCTCTTTTTCCCAGAAAGTACGGGTAAAATCTGCGGTTTTATCGTATTTAGTTTGATCAAAATAAGCTTCAGCAGTAAAATGACTGCGATGGAAGTTAGTAATACTTTTAAAATGGGCTGTGCGAAAGATGGCTTTATTTAAAAATTGACTTTGACTAAAATTTACATCTCCCATAAAATTGGCTTTGGTAAATTTCGCTACCCTAGCAAAACGCGATTCTACCCAATTACTTTCACGACTAAATTTTGCTTCCATTGCTTCGACAATTTGCAGAAAAAAAGTCTTAGAAAAGTCCACTTCTCCCATAAATACGGTTCTCTGCAACTTCACCGGTCCGCGAAATACTGTGACATTGAAAACCGGTTCATCGCTATCGAATAAAAAATTTTCGTCCTGTTGTAATAACTGTTCTTCCGTGGGTGATAATAAGGTAGCGAGAGCCACTTTTGTTAAAGGAGTCGGTAAACCCAGACGGGAAGCGATAAAATTGCCTTGAATTAAGGAATTACTAAAATCTAAACCTAGGGGTTGTTTAGCGCGATTAATTTGACCTTGAATCTGTTGATAAAATTGTTCTTGCAGCTCCTTATTTTCATCGCGGATATCGATAACTAAATTGGCTAAATTAATGGTAGTCATCCCTTCTTTAAGGACGGGTGCGCTTAAACGTTCCTGCAATAAAGTTACTGTTAAAGGAACTCTATCCATTACTGCCAAACTAGGGAGAGAATGTACAGAGAAAAACAGAAAAACAATGATTAGTAACCAGCAGCCTTTCAACAACGCACCCACGACAGTTATTTTCCTAAACAAGCTTGGATAGCCATTTCTAAATCCTCTTGGTTTAAATCGGTGATAACAAAGACTTCCTGCACACTTTTTCCTGTCCTCGCAATCAGCTTAAAACCACCACGAATTGGTACTGATATCCGCAATTGTAACCGCGGACAATGACCTTTTGAGCGAGAAAGTACCCCCGGGGTGACAGTGGTGATTCCCTGATAGGTAATTAACTTTTCTAATACCGCAATCAACCCCGGAATATGAGTAGAATGATTCCAAACTAAGCGACCATTATTCATAATTAGGCGGCCTCTAGAGGAGCCATAGTTAATCCTTCCCGTCGCAATTGTTGGTGATAAAGTTCCGCTTGTTCTTGGGGACCTGTCCAGACAATTGCTTGTCCTTGGTAGTGAACTTGATTAGTTAATTCCCAAGCTCGATCGGTAGTCATATCCGGGATATATTTAATTAAACAATTGGCCACATGATCGAAGGTGTTAAAGTCATCGTTGAGAACAATAACTTTATAGTTGGGATAAGTCTTTTTGACCACTTGGGTGGACTTATCTAAGGTGGTACTGGGTGCGCTGGCCATAAAAGTTACAATAGGTTAAGGTTTTTGCAATTAAATTCGAGCATTTTGACAACAATTAAGCGGCAAAAGCCACAGAATTATTATTCAAAACCCGGTGATAGTAATTTAATAATTGTTTGGTGGCCGCTTGCCATGCCCATTTTTCCGCTTCTAGACGCGCATTTCGTCGTAATTCCTCTCTTTCTGCCTTGGCGGTTAGTAATCTTTGGGTGGCACTAATTAAACCCTTTTCATCCCTAGGATCGAAGAGATGACCATTAACTCCATCGGTGACAATATCGGGAATTCCCCCCGAATTTGCCGCCACCACCGGACAACCGGCAGCCATGGATTCTAAGAGTACCAAACCGAGGGTTTCTGTGCGTGAGGGAAAAAGAAAAGCATCTGCGGAAGCAAAAGCGGAGGCTAATTCTAACCCCTGTAAATAACCGACAAAATGGGTATTTGTGTCGGCAAAATGACTTGTTAAAGCTTCCCGATGGGGACCATCTCCCACAATGGCAAATCTTGCTTCGGGAATCGCTTCTAAGACTGGTTTAATGCGATCGATTTCTTTTTCGGCCGACACTCGACCAACATATAATAAGAGAGGACTATCGGGGTTATTTTGGGATAATTTCAGTCTCATAGCTGGGGATTTTAAATGAGGTTGAAATAATTCCGTATCGACTCCCCTTTGCCAAAGCTCTACTTTTTCAATGCCACGACTAGATAATTCTTGCACCATAGCAGTGGAAGTGCAGAGATTTAAACTTGCTTGATTGTGGGCCAGTTTTAATAATTCCCAGAGTAATCCTTCAAGGGAACCTAATCCATAGTGTTGTAGGTATTGGGGGAGATGGGTATGATAGGAAGCGACGAGGGGAATGTTCATAGTTTTGGCAAAATAAATGCCTCCCACCCCTAAAATAGCGGGGTTAACCACATGAATAATATCGGGTTTAAACCTCTCTAAAGCTTGACCGACTGAAGGCCGGGGGAAAGCCATTTTTAATTCCGGATATAGGGGTAAGGGAATCCCTGTAACTCCATGAATTTTAGCACCTTTGTAATCCTTTAAACCGCCATCGGGAGAGAAAACTAATACCTGATGACCTAATCTTTGTAGGTGTTCCACGGTATGTTTAAGACGGGTGACAATTCCATCGATTTTCGGTAAGAAAGTTTCTGTAAAAAGAGCAATTCGCATAGAGAAAACAAGGTTAAGTAATAATTAAGGACAAGCTTTTTTTGAGAGAGCTAGGAATAATTACTGAATTTCTCAAGGCAATTAACTCCCCAATTAATCATAGATCAGAAAGGCCAAAGGTTTTAATCACTCGATCGCTACCTTCGATAACCACCGTCGCTCGATAATTATCGCCGATTGCCGCTGTCCATAATTGCCATTCCCCCGCCACATTGTCTAATTTTAAGGGATTGAGGCCCACTTCCACTCGATCGAGTCCCCCGCTAATTCCCGTTCCCACTGCCTTTAAATAAGCCTCTTTTGCCGTCCATAACTGAAAAAATAGCTTTTCCTTCTCCGCAGACTTTTCAACAAGCTCGTGTTCCCTAGCACAAAAAAACCTTTTTGTCAAGCTATCTAAATCTTTCATCTGGCGCATTTTCTCTAAATCTACCCCGATGCGAGCGGTTAAAGTCAAGCCACAGATTGCCATCTCCTCGGAATGGGAGAGATTAAACTGCAATTGGTATTTAATACTCGGTTTTCCCCGTTCACTGTAGATAAACTCGATTTTTTCGGGACTTATCGCCAAATATGACCCTAAAATCTCGCGTAAACACCCCCTAGCCACCAAAAAACGCCGCTTGTGTTCGGGAAAATGGTAACGATTAGCTCTAATTATTTCATCTTCCGAGAGCAAAGAAGCCAGTTTTTCTAGTCTATCCCCAGAGGGATCAAGACTGATAAAATAGAGATGAACCTCATCGGTAGATATAAACATTAAACTCAGAAGCGATCAAATAATTAATTATCGGTAAATTTTACCGTAAAATGAGAATTGCCGACTCAAGAATTTATCCACCTTCTAACTTTTGACTTTGCAGCACACCTATGAACTTTTTTCATACTGAAGACCACCTCCAACAGTTCGGTACAGATATTTTAGAAACAACTTGGCGAGAATTTACCCAATTAGCTCAAGAACAAATTGCCCTAACTTGGATAGTATATGATCCTCCCGTTATCGTCAACACGGGGGGAGCAATTTCTCACGAAGAATTCTGGAAATATTCCCCCCGCGGATTTAGTTATCGCGGACAAGAAAGAACCTATCCCGCTAGTTTAGTGAAATTATTTTATCTAGTAGCAATTCATGAGTGGTTAGAAGGGGGAATGATTCCCGAAAACACCGAATTAAATCGCGCCATTCGTGACATGATTGTTGACTCTGGTAATGATGCTACCAGTTTAGTTGTAGATCTGGTGACGGGAACCACTAGCGGTCCAGAAATTGCCGCCGGTCCCTTTGAAACTTGGAAGCAACAACGCAACATAGTTAATCGTTATTTTCAATCCCTAAATTGGCCAGAATTAGCGACAATTAACGTTAATCAAAAAACTTGGTCTGATGGTCCCTATGGACGTGAACGCGCTTTTTTAGGGGAATTAATGGAGAATCGCAATATGTTAACTAGCAATGCAGTGGCGCGTTTAATTCATACTATTGTCGGGGGGATTGCGGTTTCTTCCCAACGTTCCCAAATGATGATGTCTTTACTAAAACGAAGTCTTAATCCTGCTGATTGGACAAGTCAAGGAGATGATACACAAATCTTAGGATTTCTGGGACAAGGATTACCAGAAAATAGTCAAATTTGGTCAAAAGCTGGTTGGACAAGTCAAGTGCGTCACGATGCAGCCTATATTGAAATTCCCCATCATACTCCCTATCTCTTGGTGGTATTTACCGAGGGAAAAGATAACAGTCAAAATCGCTCAATTTTACCTTTTATTTCCCAGAAAGTAGCCGAGAAAATTATGCAGCTCCATTAATTAAGCTGTGGGTAGGATGGTTTTCTCTGTCATTGCCAAAAGTGCTAGATAAACATCCTACTGCAATGAATCAGTAAATTTACCGATGTGCATCTCAATATACAGCTTTTCTGGGATAGATGGGGTTCGTTCTTGCAGCTGAAATACTTGATTAAGTAAGGATTTAGTCTGTGCTTCACCTTGACGGGAAAGGCCGTCATCATTTAAACTAACAATAAGTTGTTGTTAAGTAAGTAGTCGGAGATAAATTCTGTTGTCTATCTTAAGAAATGTAAATTACCACAATTCTTACTTAGTCCTGACTCCTGACTCCTGACTCCTGACTCCTTACCCCACAGTTAACTTTACTTTTGTCCAACTACTTATTTCCTCAAATGTGTGACTTTCAACCCTCACCATTGTCATAACGAAAGGGAAGTGGAGAGTAAATTAATTGTCCAGTATTTACTCCCCAAACTAGGCTACAATGCCGAACATTGGTATCAACAAGTTAGCTTCGGTAAAGTACGCTTAGATTTCCTTGTTTCCGCTCAAAAACCTATCAATAAAAGGCAGTTTTTATCCTCTCACTGTCTAATTGTCGAGGCTAAAAACCCCAGAGAAAAGCTCACCAATCATCGTCACCGTTTAGGTTATTATCTCAACTACTTTAAAGTGCAGTGGGGATTATTAACCAATGGTGATGAGATTCAACTTTATCGAAGAAAACCCGATAAAATTTATTTAGTTTTTAGATGTTCTGGGTTAGAAATTGCCTCTCACTTAGAACAGTTAAAATCTCTGATTGGCTACGAAACTTTATCCCTGGGTATTCCACCGCTTAATTCTCCAACAATCAACAACAAAAATCCCATGAAAACCATCGCAATTTATCATCATAAAGGTGGTGTTGGTAAAACCACCGTCGCTACCAATCTAGCGGCAGCCTTGAGTAAAAAAGGCAAGCGAGTTTTATTAATTGATATTGATGCTCAAGCTAATAGTACCTTTGCCGTTGGTTTAATTAAGTTTCAATTCGATGATGACGATGATTTAAAAGATAAAAATGTCTTTCATTTGCTCAATGATGGAGAGATAACTTTTGTGCCAACTGTTGTCAGAAAATCTCAGGGATTTAATCATCCAGAAATTGATGTAATTCCCGCTCATATTAGCTTAATTGAAAAACAAACTACCCTAACCAGATACGGAACCTCTAACACAAGATTATCTAAAAAATTAGATAAAGTTAGAGATGATTATGACTTTGTTATTATTGACACACCGCCATCCTTAGATTTTTATGCTCAAGCTGGTTTAATTGCTTCCGACTATCTGATTATTCCATCAGATCTTAAACCATTTTCTAATCAAGGTTTAAATAGTGTAAAAAGTTTTATCAAGGAAGCAATTAACGAAAGTCGTGAAAATTTAGGTAAAGAACCCCTAAAAATTTTAGGCGTTTTACCTTCCAAAATTTCCACCCATGCTCAATACTTAAGATTTAATTTTCCCAAACAAAAACAAGTGATTCCAGACAAATATGGTTTACCTTTGATGGAATCGACTATCTCGGAAAGAATGCCTTTATCTCGCTGTATAAATCAATACGTTACCGTGGGAGATTTAGAAATTCCTGCTCCCCAATCTATAATGGATTATGCCGAAAATCAAGGCGATGCGGGAGTATCAGCAGCAGAATTTGAAGCCTTAGCAATCGAAGTTTTAGCTAAAATAGGAGTTAAATAAATGTGGGATTTTTTACTAATTGATTTACAGGACGTGGTAGCCACTAAAGAGCGTTCTTATTTTCCAGAAACAGATTTACACAACTTAGCTAATCTTATTGTAGCAATGAAGGGCTTAATGCGTCCTGTCATTCTCAAAAAAATTGGCTTTGAACGCTTCCAGATTATTGAGGGAAATTTAGAGTATTATGCCTGTTTAATTGCTAAAGAAAAAGAACGCAGCCTAGAAACTATTAACGCTTTTGTGGTTGATAAAGAAGCGGAGAATATCGCTTTACAGCAAATGAAGTTATTATCTCCTTCTCCTGGGTTAATTACCACGCCCGAAAAAACAGATAATCCTCTAGAATTGAGGGTGAATAATCTTGAAAAACGATTAGAAACCCAGTTACAAGCAATCCGAGAGGAGTACCAAAAAGAAATCAAAAGACTGGAAGAAAAAATTATTATTTCTGCTGCTTCTCCTCCTCCTTCTCCTCCTTCTAAGTCGATTTTAGAGCTTTTGAATAGCTGTGATGCTAATCAACTTAAAAAAGGGGGAATTCCACCTGCATCTGTTAATGACTTTCTGAAAAAACGTTCAGAAAAGCCCTTTGATTCTTTGGAAGATGTCCTAAATCGCCCGGTGTCAGGAGTTAAAGAGAAAAGATTAATTAAACTTGTCGATTATTTGCTGACTTCTAATTGATTTTTGTGGGTGTGTTGAGCTACTTTAACACACCCTACCGATGGGTGTTATAATAATGGAAGATCAGTAAAAAAGCCTGATCCGATAGCGGGCAAAGATTAACTAGAAGACGTGTGAAAAGAGAAAACTTATGACAACTACCCCAGTAATAGCTGCTTCTTTAACAATTCCTCCCCTAGAAAACGGCGATAAATTAACTCGATGGGAATTTGAACGACGTTATCAAGGGATGCCCCATCTCAAAAAAGCGGAAT
>NZ_JAPZRB010000339.1:0-13181 GCF_027531105.1 Microcystis sp. LE18-22.4A | reverse complement strand
AAGGGAGCGAAAGTCTGAGGAGAGAACCACCTCTGGGTGGGATTTCGCCAGGAATCTAATTCAAGTGGACTCGTTGAGCCATAAATTCACAGCAGTGATGCTAGAAGAATCCACGTCCGTTTACGGCGTGGGGTATGTCAAACTAAAAATTGTCTTAATATTCTAACCCTGTTGATCATGAAATCTCGTTATCGGCTGCGTCTTCAGATCTGTCTTGTCTTTCTCATTGTTGCTCTGACGAGTTTCTCTCCTTGGCTAACCCCTAGCGCCTATGCGGGGATCGATGATGATCGCCTCGATGGTAATATTTTTGTGGTCTATGCGGGTAATGGTTCCCTCGTGCCACCGCGTTTAAATTTAGCGGAAACTTTTCAACGGAAAATTCCAGCTATTATTGTCTATTATTTGGATGATAGTAGCGATTGTAAGCAATTTGCGGCGATTGTCTCCCGTTTTCAAGAGTTTTACGGTCGCGCCGCCAGTATTATCCCTGTTACTGTCGATTCTATCCCCTTAAAGTCTTCCTATCGTCCCGATGAACCGGGTTACTATTATCGCGGTGGGGTTCCCCAAACTGTGGTTTTAGACCAACAAGGTAAAGTGGTTTATGATGGTTTGGGCAATGTTAAATATGAAGATGTGGATGATGTCTTAAGAAAGGTTTTTGATCTTCTGCCTCGATCGGAATCGGTAGAGTTAAAAAGACGCTCTTTTAACGAGTTTAACGCTGAATTGCGCTAGTCACTTCGTTTTTTATCCTCAATTGAACCAAAAATAATCATTTAGAGATGCTGTCAGCAGCGTCTCTATCTTGTTCTTAGGAACAATAAAATTATTTACCTATTGCTTTTATTATCATTTAAGATTTATTTGAACCAAGAAATGCTAAAAAATTCAGATTTTATCTGGAGTAACACTTGAAAAATATTTGCAACAGTGCCAGACTAGAAAAATTTTGCTAACCTGATTATACTGAGAACAATAATCATTCTTATAGGTGTGGGAGACAGCAATGAAAATCAAGCAAAATTTCCTAACAGCAGCCATATTACTGGGTTTTTCTGGTCCGGTACTGGCTAATAGTCTCGAAAACCTCTCTAGTAACCCCATGGCACAGGTGACGACGGTGAATCAATTGCGGGATGTTTCTCCCACCGCCTGGGCTTTTGAGGCCTTAAGAAGTCTCGTGGAGAGGTATGGTTGTATAGTAGGTTATCCTGACCGCACTTTTCGCGGTGAACGCGCTTTAACTCGTTGGGAATTTGCCGCGGGGTTGAATTCCTGCTTAAATACCCTAGAAAGATTGATTCAAGAAGGAGTAGCGGTATTAAAAGAAGATCTAGACAGAATCAAGCGATTAGTCAGGGAATTCGAGACAGAATTAGCGGCCTTAGGGGCTAGGGTTAATAACTTAGAAAATCGAGTCGCTTTTCTGGAAAATAATCAATTTTCCACCACTACTAAATTAACTGGGGAAGTGGTGATGGCATTATATGGGGTAGCCACAGGAGAAAAAAACGGTGGTGAAGGGATTCCCCAAGTACCAGCTTTTGGTTATCGGGCCCGTTTAGAATTAAATACTAGCTTCACAGGCAAAGATTTACTCTATACCCGTCTAGCAACGGGAAATATTGCCGATTTAGCCGATACCACCGGAACTTTTGCAAGTACCTTAGCCTTTACCCAACCCGACGGCAACGATTTATTGCTAGAAGTTTTAAACTACAGTTTCCCCCTAACGGAAAATATCCAACTCTGGTTAGAAGCGACGGGAGGTGCTAAAGATGACTTTACCAATACCCTCAACTTTTTGGATGGAGATGGTGCTAGTGGGGCGCTTTCCGCTTTTGGTACCCGCAATCCCCTTTATTTTGCCCCCGGACAAACTGGACTCGGTTTACAGGGTAATTATGGGGCTTTCCAATTCAGCGCCGGTTATCTTGCCGGGGATGCTAACGATCCTAACCCAGGAGGGGGTTTATTTAACGGCTCCTATACTGCCCTAGGGCAGCTGGGTTATGTTCCAAACGATAATTTTGGCATTGCTTTATCCTACTTTCATGGTTATAACCAATTAGATACGGGGACGGGAAGTCAGCGCTCGAATTTCCAATTTTTCACCGAAGAACTATTCGGGGAGGCTGTCCCGACAATTAATAATAGTTTGGGGTTACAATTTAGTTGGCGAATTGTCGATGGTTTTGTCCTCGGTGGTTGGGGGGGTTACACAAAAGCTATCACCCTTAGCACCTTAGATGGACAACTAGAACGCGGGGATTTAGATATCTGGAATTGGGCGATAACTTTGGCTTTTCCTGATCTATTTAAGGAAGGAAATACGGCGGGTATTATTGTTGGTATGCAGCCTTGGATATCTAGTTCTAGTATCAGATTAAATGATGGCAGTTCCACTAATGATCCCGATACTTCCTTTCATATCGAAGGATTTTATGAGTGGAAGCTCACCGATAATATTGCCCTTACTCCAGGGGTAATCGTGATTACTTCTCCTAACTCAAATAACAACAATTCCACCTTAGTTATCGGCACTATCCGCACGACTTTTACTTTCTGATTTGTCTAGGCAGCTGGTCAGAAATAAAGATCAAGTATGACGGGATTTGACATCATCTCTCGACGACCGGCTGCTGTTCCGTCGTTCCCCAGTCTCCTATCGCTTTTAAATAGGATTTAGTATCAGTATAACAGTCAGTCAATTTACCATTCGCCGACGAGAATAAGCAGGGTAATCGCAGGTTATTTTGTATAAATTATAACAGACGAAAATCCCTGACTATGATTTTTAGCAGGTTGAACTAAGAGGAGTTAATCTGAGAGGATGTTTGAAAAGTCAGGAGACCACTAGGGGTAGTGTAGAGATATAGATGTTCCTCCGGTCTTGAAGATGACAACAAACCTAAAAGCCTATCCGGGAGACCTGACACGAGCGCAGGCCGAATTACTCCTACCGCTCATTCCACCGGCCAAAGAAGGGGGTCGCCCCCGAAGTGTAGATATGCTGGGTGTGATCAACGCCCTATTTTAGGCGTTGTCAAATTGAAAGATGCTCCGAATCAGCACCGGAACTGAAATTACTTTGATAGCAAGGATTGCATTGCATCTTTCATATTCTGATCTGACAACGCCCAAATTATTGGTGAAGCAGCGAGAGCAACTTCTCAAGAATTTAAAGCAAGATATCCCGAAGTGCCTTGGCGAGATGCCAGCGATCTAAGAAACTTAACTATTCATGAATATTTTTGTATTAATCTAGAGATTATTTGGGATATTGTTGAAAATGATATTCCTCCTCTAAAAGGACAAATCGAAGCTATTTTACAGGAATTTATTTGACGAAACCCAACCAAATTACTTAAATGTCGGGTTTCACTATCGTTCAACCCCACCTACTTTATTCTTCGATTTACTTGATGGCTACCGGCAAAAGATAGCCACCAGCAATTATATTAATTTATCAAAGTTTGAACTTTTCCTATTCCCCTTGAGTTGCTTGTCTAACCTGTTCGATTTCTAATTCTAAAGCCTGTGCTATCTGTTCAAAGTTTAATCCTAAGGCCAATAAACGAGGAATAGAGGCTAATTTTGCCGCTAATTCGCCTTCTTGTCGGCCTTCTTCTAAAGCTTCCTGATACACTTTAGTTTGTTTTAAATCGCTTAAACTAAACATCGCTTCTATCTCCTTTCTACTGACTTGGGGTAACTTATAAACCAAGATTGTCTCTATCAATTCTAAAAGTTCTTGCTGTTGTTTGACCTTAGGGAATGCTTGTCTAATCCGTGGAATTAATTGTTTTCCCTGCTCGATCGCTCTGGCGGTTGGTGCTATAATTAATTGTAACATTGATATTCCCAGGGATTCCCCTTCCCTTAATTCCTCGAGATAAAAACGTAAAATTCTGCCTGAGTTGATTAACTCCCCATAACGAGCCGTCTCTACGCTTTCCACTGAACGCCGAGGATAAATAACTACTCCCTGCCAGTTGTTGCTTAAGTCCGTTTGGTGGAGATAGAGAAAGATTTCACTAAAGAAACGGGAATAAAACCTATTATCTTTCTGAAATTGTACTTCGAGGAAATAGATAGGCTGATTGGGTGTATCAGGCAAAAAGACTCCATCGAGACGAAAGGACAATTGTTTAACTTCCACCGAGGAGAATTGATAAGAATTGGCGGTTTCGGGGGGAAGGTTCAACAAATCAAAGAAACAAGCGGGAAATCTTTGTAAGAGTTGATAGAAAATACTGTCAGTTTTCACGCAATTAAACTCAAAAAGATGCCTCTAGTTTAGCAGAAGTTTTTTGTTTTTTGTTTTTTAATTTTAAAAGGCTACCTCAACGAAACTTCACCGGGTTTCGGGTTCCTCAATTATATCCAATACCTCCTGCTCAACCAATCTAGAACGGAGAAGTTCTAACCCATCTTGGTCTGCTAATTCGATAATCTCGACAAGATAACGTCGCACCTGTTCAACAGTTGCCGGTTGCCATTGACGCAGTTTAATTTCCAGTTCTTGAATCAGGGCATCCATATTTCAGTTTTGAAAGCCAATATTATCAGGATAACATGGGTCTAAGTAAAAGGAAAATCGTCGAAGTAATGATCGATATCAATCGGGAACCATTCCCCATCTAATACCTGTTCGAGGGAGAAAGGAGGCTCGACAGGAATCGCGTCGCGAGTGACTGCTTTCGCTTGTATTAAAGTTTTCCGAGCGTTCGAGCAGGCTTTTTGAAAATAATCCCGTGCGTGGTTGGTGAGAGTAGTAGTTTCTAGCCACTCTCCTAGTTGAGTTCGGAAACTGGCGATTTCTCCTACCCAGTGACAGACGTTGCGTTCTCGCTCCCGTTCCGATTTGTGATAGGCTAACTTAAACAGGTGTTCGATAAGCTGGGTTAATAAACTTTCTACAGCCCGTCTGTCACTTTTCCCCATGCACTCCACTTCCTCGATCAGATTTTCCCAGTCCACGTCATCAAACTTTTTTAGCTTTAAAAGTTCGGCGGTTTTTGAAGCCCAGAGAACAAAATCCTGATCGTATAAGGCTTTCATTGATAAAGCTGTTTCTACTGCCATAGTTTCGTTCCAACTGATGATAAAACTATGTCTTTAGCTTAACTTTACTAGCGCAAACCTTTTAACTTTTTTGTCTTTTACTAAGCATTGTAACTCGATCTCATCAGACGTTATACAATAAATCTTGTCCCTCGATCGCATTGTCCCATGACTACCCCCTTCACTGCCGCAGAAATTGCCTCAGAAGGCATCAAACCCGAAGAATACGAAGAAATAGTCAAAAGACTGGGAAGACACCCCAACAAAGCCGAATTAGGAATGTTTGGCGTGATGTGGTCGGAACACTGCTGTTATAAAAACTCCCGGCCGCTGCTCAAACAATTCCCCACCACCGGCGAAAAAATTCTCGTCGGTCCGGGGGAAAATGCCGGAGTAGTGGATTTAGGCGATGGATTGCGATTAGCCTTTAAAATCGAGTCCCATAATCATCCTTCTGCGGTGGAACCCGTACAAGGTGCCGCTACCGGAGTCGGAGGCATCCTGCGCGATATTTTTACCATGGGGGCCCGTCCCATTGCTATCCTCAACTCCCTCCGTTTTGGTAACTTGGAAGATGCCCGCAATCGTCGCATTTTTGCCGGAGTCGTGGAAGGAATAAGTCATTATGGCAATAGTGTGGGCGTTGCCACGGTGGGCGGTGAGATCTACTTTGATAATGCTTACAATGGCAATCCCCTCGTTAATGCCATGGCTTTAGGGCTAATGGAAACCGAGGAAATCGTCAAATCCGGGGCAAAAGGCCTGGGAAACCCGGTTTTATACGTTGGTTCTACCACCGGCCGCGACGGTATGGGAGGGGCAAGTTTTGCCAGTGCCGAATTAACCGATAAATCTATGGATGACCGGCCTGCGGTGCAAGTGGGCGACCCTTTTCTGGAAAAATCCCTGATAGAAGCTTGTTTAGAGGCATTTAAGACCGGCGCGGTGGTGGCGGCCCAGGATATGGGGGCCGCTGGGATCACCTGTTCTACCTCCGAGATGGCGGCCAAGGGAGGGGTGGGAATTGAATTAGACCTCGATAAAATCCCCGTCCGGGAAACCGGGATGGTTCCCTACGAATATCTGCTGTCGGAATCCCAAGAAAGAATGTTATTTGTGGCAGCATCGGGACGAGAAGGCGAATTAATCGAGATTTTCCATCGTTGGGGACTTCAGGCTGTGGTCGCTGGCCGGGTAATTGCAGAACCGATCGTCCGTATATTATTTAAAGGGGAAATTGCCGCCGAAATTCCTGCCACGGCCCTAGCGGATAATACTCCGATTTATCATCGGGAATTACTGGCAGAACCGCCAGAATACGCCCAAAAAGCTCAATTATGGCAAGATAGCACGATTCCTATTCCCGAATCCTATAACGAGATTTTATTAAAACTGCTTGATAGTCCCTCGATTGCCTCAAAACGCTGGGTTTATCGTCAATATGACCATCAAGTCCAGAATAACACCGTTATTCTTCCAGGAGGAGCCGATGCGGCCGTGATTCGCGTGCGTCCTCTGGGTGCTAATCCCGCCAATTCTCGGCGAGGTGTAGCGGCGACTACAGATTGTAATCCGCGATACGTTTATCTTGATCCCTATAACGGAGCTAAGTTGGCCGTGGCGGAAGCGGCCAGAAACCTTAGCTGTGTTGGGGCCGACCCCATTGCTGTCACGGATAATCTCAATTTCGGAAGTCCAGAGAATTCAATCGGTTATTGGCAATTAGCCACTGCTTGTCAGGGGATTGCTGAAGCTTGTCGGGAAATGAATACACCGGTGACTGGGGGTAATGTCTCTTTGTACAACGAAACCGTTGATGCAGCTGGCAGCCCCCAGTCTATTTATCCGACTCCCGTGATTGGGATGGTGGGATTGGTGCCGGATATCGGGCAAATTTGCGGCCAAGGTTGGCAAAAAGCGGGGGATTTAATCTATATTTTGGGTTTCTCCTTGCCAACTATCGGCGCTTCCGAATATTTAGCCGTTATTCACGGTTTGGTGACGGGAAAACCGCCGGTAATTGATTTTGAGTTAGAAAGAAAGGTACAAGCGGCCTGTCGTCGGGGAATTCGCGCCGGTTGGGTGAAATCTGCCCACGATTGCGCGGAGGGAGGTTTAGCCATTGCTCTGGCAGAATGCTCTATTAGTGGCCAGTTAGGGGCGGAAATTGACCTTTCTTGGCAGCATCAAGGCCGTTTTGACGCGGTGTTATTCGGGGAATTAGCTAGTTGCATTATTGTCTCCGTTTCCTCCGAAAATCGGCAAGATTGGGAAGAATACCTAAAGACACAATTAGGAGACTATTGGCAAATAACCGGCAAAGTTAGCGAAAAAAGCGAGAATCTTCGGATTTTTGACCGGGATAAACAACCAGCGATCGATGTTAGTCTAGAAACTATACAGCAAGTTTGGTCAAAAGCGATCGAAAGAAGGCTTTAGGGAAGGAAACAGGAGTCGGTCGTCGGGAGTGAGGAAATGGGGAAATGGGGAAATGGGGAATTTCAGCTAAAACCCTAACACCCTAACACCCCAAAACCCCAAAACCCCAAAACCCTAAAACCCCAAAACCCTAAAACCCAACAACCCAACAACCCAACACCTGATAACTGTTCCCCACCCCTCAAATCCCCATAAATAAGGTGTTAAAAAGAGATTAAGATAAGTTAAGATTTTGTCTCAAAAGTAGCCCCAAGCCCCCACCCTCCCATGTCTAGCCATCCCGACTCATCCCTATTCTTGAACCGCGTCGATAAGCCTGAAGAAGCCTGTGGAGTTTTTGGACTCTATGCCCCCGAGGAAGAAGTAGCAAAACTGACCTATTTCGGACTCTATGCCCTGCAACACCGAGGACAGGAATCGGCAGGTATTGCCACCTACGACGGGGAAACGGTGCATTGTTACAAAGAAATGGGCTTAGTTTCCCAAGTTTTTAGCGAAACTGTCCTTAAAACCTTGCCGGGTACTCACGCCGTCGGTCATACTCGTTACTCTACCACCGGTTCTAGCCGTCGGGCCAATGCCCAACCTGCTGTGATCGAAACCCGTTTGGGTAAACTTTCCCTAGCACATAATGGCAATTTAGTCAATACTTTTGAGTTAAGAAATGTATTAGAAAAGCGCGGTTGTGATTTCGGCACCACCACCGACTCGGAAATGATCGCCGTCGCTATCGGCCAGGAAGTGGATAGTGGCAAGGATTGGATACAAGCGGCGATCGATGCCTTTAGCTATTGTAGCGGGGCTTACAGCCTTGTTATCGGCACACCGACGGGAATTATCGGGGCGCGGGATCCCAATGGTGTCAGACCCTTAGTAATTGGGGTTTTGCAAGAAGAAGGCAATCCCCCTCGTTATGTTTTGGCTTCGGAAACCTGCGGATTAGATATTATCGGGGCCGATTATCTGCGGGATGTGCAGCCGGGGGAATTAGTTTGGATTAGTGAAGATGGCTTATCTTCGGTGGATTGGGCCATGAAACCGGAGAAAAAATTATGCGTTTTCGAGATGATTTATTTTGCCCGTCCCGATAGCATTGTCCACGAGGAATCTTTATATACTTATCGGGTACGTTTGGGGGAACAATTAGCCAAAGAGTCGCCGGTAGAAGCAGATATGGTGATGGGAGTTCCCGATTCGGGTATTCCGGCTGCGATCGGATTTTCGCGCATTTCTGATATTCCCTACGCGGAAGGATTGATTAAAAATCGTTATGTGGGACGGACTTTTATTCAACCAACCCAACACATGAGAGAGTCGGGAATTAAGATGAAATTGAATCCTTTAAAGGATGTTTTACAGGGAAAAAGAGTTATTATTGTTGATGATTCGATCGTGCGGGGAACCACTAGCCGGAAATTAGTTAAAGCTTTACGGGATGCTGGAGCAAGAGAAGTTCACATGAGAATATCTTCTCCTCCGGTGACTCATCCTTGTTTTTATGGCATTGATACGGACAACCAAGAGCAATTAATTGCGGCAACTAAATCGGTGGCGGAAATTCAGGCACAAATCGGGGTGGATAGTTTAGCTTATCTCAGTCACGATGGGATGTTAACAGCAACGAAGGAAGATCCGAAAACCTTCTGTACTGCCTGTTTTAATGGCGATTATCCGATTCCTGTACCCGATAATGTTAAGCGATCGAAGTTGATTTTAGAAACAGTTA
Source organism: Microcystis sp. LE18-22.4A (assembly GCF_027531105.1). Classification (NCBI taxonomy): domain Bacteria; kingdom Bacillati; phylum Cyanobacteriota; class Cyanophyceae; order Chroococcales; family Microcystaceae; genus Microcystis; species Microcystis sp. LE18-22.4A. The sequence continues at coordinate 3,943 of NZ_JAPZRB010000339.1, read as the reverse complement.
AATAGGGGTTGCTGAATAAATCTAAAAACCTTGCTGGGTAAGACTTTTAGACTTTTTATCAATCAAAAAGTACCAGAGATGGGAGTGATCGGGGGGAAAATTCCGGGACTTTTTCCCTGAAAATTAGGTAATTGACCAGGTGAAAATCGGTAAAACCCTACACCCCACACCCCACACCCCACACCCTGTCCCCACGAATAACTTTTTGCCGCAAACCCTAAATAGCCTCAAGGCTAAATCCTCTGAAAACAATCGGCAATTTCCTGGGGAGTTAAAAGAGAATTGGGATAACCGGAAAGTTGTCCTAATTTTTGTGCTAATAAAACTGCTTGGGGTGGAGTTAGATAGGTTTTGGCCAAGAGATCGGTTTGATGATAAGCTTGCCGGATTGGGGCATCTAAAAGGATAGTTCCTTGACCCATAATAATTACTCTTTCGGCGTATTCTGGCATTAAATAGAGGTGATGGGTGATCACAATCACCGTTTTGCCCATCTGGTGTAATTGACGACTCACCTCTAAAATTGCCTTAGCCCCTTGGTAATCTTGGCCGGTGGTGGGTTCATCGAAAACAACTATACGCGGTTCCATGGCTAAAATTGCCGCAATCACTACCCGCGCTCGATCGCCCTTTGGTAAGGAGAGAGGATGATAGGATCGATATTCTAGCAATCCCAGGGCTTCTAGACTTGCTTTCGTGCGTTGGGTAACGATTTCTGGAGGATAACCGAGATTAGTCAGGGCAAATGATACTTCTTTCTCGACAGTGGTGTTAAAAATCTGATTATCGGGATTTTGGGCCACATAACCGATCGATCGGGCTAAATCACTGACAGAAAAGCTATTGGTCGAACGTCCATCAATCATAACTTGACCGGTGGTTGCCGAGAGAAGATTGAGAAAATGCTTGACTAAAGTGCTTTTTCCTGCGCCATTTTGACCGATAATCAGCAGATATTCCCCTTCGGCAATATCGAGGGAAACATCCCGCAAAGCGGTAGTACCATCGGGATAGGTATGGCAGAGATTTTTTACCCTCAGTAGGGGGTTTAAGGGGTCAGAAACCGACGATAATGGAGGGGTTGTGGTGCTATGATGGTAAAAGGATTTAAGCTCGTTTAAACCAGCAAAACCGCGGTCTAGGGTGACAGGAATGGACTCAATCGCCCCGATTTTTTGATCGATCAAAGCAAAAGTAGTGGCCACTTGCGGGGGACGCAGGGCATTTTCCTGTAAACGCTGTACTTGGGAGTAGATCTCTGCCGGGGTTCCCATGGCTTCGATCGCACCTTCCCTTAATAGTACCAGGCGATCGGCATATTCGGCCATTTCCTCGGCCGCGTGGGAGACCATCACAATAGTGACACCGAGATGGCGATTTAATTCCTTAATGGTGGCGAAAACTTCCTGGGATCCCACCGGATCCAGTTGGGAGGTGGGTTCATCGAGAATTAACAAAGCGGGCTGAACTGCGAGAGCGGCGGCGATCGCTAATCGTTGTTTTTGTCCTCCCGATAGTTCCCCTGGCGATTTTTTTTCCATTCCCTCTAACCGGACTGCCGCTAAAACTTTGGGAATGCGCGCTTTAATTTCCTCTCGCGGTAGCCGTAAATTTTCTAAGGTAAAAGCGATTTCATTTTCTATAGAAGTGGCTAAAAGTTGCGTTTCGGGATCTTCAAATACTGCCCCCACATAGCGGGCCAAGGTGCTAACGGGATGGGTTAAAGTGTCTAAACCGGCTACTGTTGCATAACCAAAAAAACGTCCTCCGTAGAATTGGGGGACAATACCGTTAAGAGTTAAACAGAGAGTAGTTTTTCCCGCACCTGTGGGCCCGATAATACCTAAAAATTCGCCTCGATGAATTGCTAAAGAGATATTTTTAAGCACTAGATTGGAGGATTCGGGATAAATATAGGAAACTTTCTCTAATTGGGCGATGATTTCCATTATCGGTGGGGAATAGAAGACGGGAGTGGAGTAGATAGGGAGATATTTTTCAGGGAAATTTGAATGAGGGACGCTTCTATTTTTCGCTACCTCGATCGATGAACTTGATTATCACACAGGCGGCCTACTACTCTGTGATTTATCCTGCAATTGTACCAGTTACCCTTCGCCCGCTCGCAGAAAAACTTAATATTTTCAATCTTGACAAATTTGCTTTAAGGTGCTGAAAAAATCGGGGTAGGAAATGCCGGCCGCTTCAGCGCGATGGATAGTGGTGGGTTGACGGCAATTGAGGGCAGCGATCGCTAGACTCATAGCAATGCGATGATCGGTAAAACTGTCCACTTCCGTGCCGAATAGGCCTGTACCGCCGGTAATCTCTAAACCATCGGGTAATTCCGTTACTTTTGCCCCTAGGCGATCGAGTTGGGTGGCCATCACCGTCAGGCGATCGCTTTCCTTCACCCGTAATTCCTCGGCATCCTTGATAATTGTCGTTCCTTGGGCAAAAACCGCCGCTACTGCCAAAATCGGAATTTCATCGATCAGACGGGGTATAATCTCACCGGCGATCGTGGTTGCCTGTAGTTGACTGGATTTCACCCGCAGATCTGCCACCGGTTCCCCCGTCACCACCCGTTGATTTTCGAGGGTGATATCTGCCCCCATTGCCTGTAAAACCTGTAAAACTCCGGTTCTAGTCGGGTTTATTCCCACATTTTCGATTAATAACTCAGAATTAGGCACGATTGCCCCCGCTACCAACCAAAAAGCCGCCGAACTGATATCTCCCGGTACAATCACCGTTTGTCCAGTTAAAGTGGGATAACCCGTCACCGTGACGCTATTAGTCTCCCCATCCACCTCAATATTCGCCCCAAAAGCGCGCAGCATCCGTTCACTGTGATCGCGAGATAAAGCGGGTTCCGTGATCGTGGTTTTCCCCTCGGTTAAAAGTCCAGCGAGGAGAAGACAGGATTTCACCTGTGCAGAAGCAACGGGAGAATAGTAGTGGATCGGTTGCAGAGATTCCCCAGAAACGGCTAAAGGGGCCAAAGAATGGGCTTTTCTGCCCCAAATTTGCGCCCCCATTTCCTTGAGGGGTTTCACCACCCTGGACATGGGACGCGATCGCAGGGAAGCATCGCCGGTAACGACAAAAAAACGGTCCCGATGGCCGGCCAATAATCCTAACATTAAGCGGATCGTCGTGCCGGAATTGCCCGCGTCGAGGATTTCTAAGGGTTCCTCAAGATTGCCTAAACCCCTACCTTTGACGATCACTTTCTCGCTGTTGAGTTGGGAAATTTCCACACCCATGGCACGAAAACAACTAGCGGTACTGCGGGGATCTTCGCCCAATAATAACCCATGAATAACGGTTTCTCCTTCGGCGATCGCCCCTAACATCAGGGAGCGATGGGATATAGATTTATCGCCTGGGATGGTGATTTTTCCCCGTAATCCCGTGATTTTACCCGGATCGATGACTAAATCTTGATGGGATTGGAAGGGGTTAAGGGTGACAATAGACATGATCGTTAGGCAGATGAAGACAAGCTCGATCTATTTTCCCCCTTTACCTCGCCCTTTCCTTGTCAAGTTATGTAAAGAATATTAAGCTAGAAGCATTCAGTCATCAGTTTTTTGTCATGCCCACTACTGCCCAAGAAGTTTATAATCAAGTGGTTTGTCACTTATCATCTGGGGAACGTTTACGATTGGCCACAATCATTACTTGGGTAGATTGGCGATTTAGCGCAAAGGAGGCTCGAATCAAGCTCAAGCAACTTTATCCATCAATCCAGGATTGAATAAGTAGTAGGGCCTGTTCAGTAATTTGTTGAGCTACTTTTGACATCTCCCCGCTTTAAAAAGACGGGGATTCTAATCGGTGAATAGAAGCGGGTTGAAACCGCGCTTCTATTCGATTACGATATATTTTAGAAAGGCTATCCAATTTATATCGTTGTGGCACTGTCAAAGATGCCCTA
>NZ_JAPZRB010000437.1:0-7410 GCF_027531105.1 Microcystis sp. LE18-22.4A | reverse complement strand
CATTACGGGACAAAGGGTTAACCTCAATTTATGATTTTCCTTGATATATCTGGGTTTCAGCGATTTTGGGCTTCTCGAAGTAAATCCCAAGCGGGGATTGGAGTTGAGGCTTTTATCGATTTGTTTTTTGTCTAAGTCCCAGTAAGAGAAGCTTGATTTATGTTGGTACAGAAATGATGAATCAAAAAATTACTGCTATTTTCAATGGAGAAGCTTTTTATCCTACTGAAACCTTTAATCTTAAGCCGAATACTAAAGTAAAATTGACAATAGAAACTCAATTAATTGATGAAGAGCAATTGCAAATAATGGCAGATGATGTGGATATTTTAGGAGAAATAGCTACCATTAATCAGGAGTTTATGGTCTCTGAAATGGACGGTTTGTAGAAAATGACTATCGCAAGAGGTGAAATTTATTTCGTTAATCTTAACCCGATTCAAGGAAAAGAGCAAGCAGGAACTAGACCAGTTTTAGTATTATCTATTGATGTGATCAATCAGTTACCCTTAGTGGTGATGGTAGTGGTGGGGACGAAAGGAGAAAATATTCGCCAAGATTATCCGACTAATGTTCGCGTTTCGACTGATGAAAGTGGGCTTCCTTTAGAAACAGTCTTTCTTGGTTTTCAAATTCGTTCAATTGATAAAAATCGCTTCCCCTCGGCACCAGTTGGGAAACTATCCGAAGAAAAAATGCCAGAAATTGAAACGGCAGTCCGATATTGCCTAGGATTGTAAGGAGATTTTATATTTTTGGTACGGCGATCCATAGCTCCTGCAAGCGTGGTATTTCATTGATGCCAATTCTAGCAGATAGCCTCGAGGCACTCTGACCAAGGTAGTCCTGGTGCCGATAACCACAGCGCTCAACTTCCGCAAGAATGCTAATATAAAAAAGCTATTGGCTAATTTTTTCCTATTTTAACTCGCAATATGCTCCCGTCTAATCTCGATCGCATCGTCGAACGCCTCAAACGTCGTACCGATCCTAAGCAAAAATACGAACAATTACTAGCTTTTGCTAAAAAACTAGAACCAATACCAGAATCTGCCAAAATACCCGCTAATAAAGTTCATGGCTGTGTATCCCAAGTTTATATCACTGCCGACCTCGAAAATGGCCAGGTTTGGTACAAAGGGGATTCCGACGCGCAATTAGTCAAGGGTTTAGTTGCTTTGTTAATCGAGGGTTTCAATGGACTGACTCCCACGGAAATCCTGCAAGTCACCCCGGATTTTATCGAAGAAACCGGTTTAAAAGTCAGCCTTACCCCTTCCCGCGCCAACGGATTTTATAATATTTTCCAATTAATGCAGAAAAAAGCTCTCGGTTTTCAGTTGGGAATGTCCGCTTAGATGTCTAGTTTTCCGGTTCTGGCTCCTTTGATTCGGGAATCTCGCAGTTTTGGAAACGAGTATCCACCAGCGAACGCGTACAACCCCAATTACTCGGTATTCCCGACGGCCAACCCATCCGCAAAGCTTCCGGACAGATGGCCATCACCGTTAACTGACAGTCAATTAACTGAAAACCCTCTTTCTCACACTGTTTGAGACTGTGTTTGAGAATGGAATCATTGTTAAATTCGATGGTTTTATTGCACTGAATACAGACCAAATGATGATGGTGGTGGGGATAGGGTTGATTGAGTTCGTAGTGTTTATGACCCTCGGCCAATTCCAACTCCCGCAAAATTCCCATCCGCGACATCAGTTTAACACTGCGGTAAATTGTCGATAAACTAATTCCTTCCCCCCTTTTGTCCAGCAATTCCTGCAATTCTTCGGCGCTGAGATGATTGCCTTTCGGTAAATTCTGGAAAACGTGCAGAATTTTCTCTCGCTGGGGAGTTAAGCGCCACCCCCGCGCGTTGAGTTCCGCTTTCAGGGAGGAAGCAGTGTAGGCAGACATAAGCGATCAACTCTCAATAAAAGCTATTTAATTGACAATGATAGTCGTTTCGGCGAGCCATTGGCAACAATTTTAAGTAGTTGAAAATTCCCCCCGCATTCAAGTATGAAAAATTACTATGAAATCCTGCAAATTCCCCGTCATGCCAGTAATAATCAGATAAAAGCCGCTTTTCGTCGTCTGGCCCGGCAATATCACCCCGATTATAATCCCAATGATCCAGAGGCAGTGACAAAATTTCGGGAAATTGAACAAGCTTATCGGGTTTTGAGCGATAAAGGTCAAAGAAAAGAGTATGATCGCCGTTTATCCCCAGAAATACCCACTTTTAACCCCAGTGCCGAGGATTTTTATCAACAGGGATGGCACTACGCTCAAGAGAGAAATTATCAATTAGCGATCGCATTTTACCAGCAAGCGATCGCAATTAATCCGCAATTTTGGCAGGCCTATCTGCAACGGGCGGAAGTTTACTACCATAATCAGCAGGATCGGCAAGTTTTAAGCGATTGTCGGCAAGTTTTGCAGTTAAAACCCGATTGTTCCCAAGCTTACTATTACCTCGGTTTATCCCGTCAACGACTCGGTTACACCCAATCCTCCCTAGAAGCTTATAAAAAAGCAATCGCCATTGACCCAGATAACCCCCAATTCTATTATCAAAGAGGATTGGCTCTAGAGGAACTCTCGGAACTGCCGGCAGCACGAAAAGATTTCCAAATAGCGGCCAAGAAATTTAAGCAACAGGGAAATTTTCGCCGCTATCATGCCATTGCAAATAAGTTAAGAGACTCTCAGAAAAGTTATCGACAACGGCAATCGATCAAGTGGTCAAAAACTCTTTTTATTGTTTTTAATTTGCTGAAAATCTCTGGCTCATCTTTGCTCAAACCCAAGACCGGTCTAGCAGAGGCTTTTTTAAAGCTTAACCGTAATCAGGCTTTGGCTACAGGTGTATTGGCAGCAATCATCAGCAGTTTTTTCATCGCTTTTACTTGGCAAAACTGGACAGTTAAATCTGATTTTTTGCTGTTATTAGGCTGGGCAGTATTTCCTTTTATTATTCTGACTTTATCTAGTTGGTTAGGCAGAAAATTAAGTAATAAATATGGTAGTCTCACCGGCGATATATTTTTAGGTGGCTTGATAATTTTGCCCTTTTCCATCGTCATTTTGCTCACTTCCTATTTATCCATAAATGGCGATATTGTCGGCGCAATTATCGGTGTAACCGGCGGTTATCTAACCGGAATGCTCTACTATGGTTATCGCCATTTATCCAACATTCCTTGGCCGATATCTTTACTTTTAGTCCCTTTTGTGCTAGGGTTTCTTACGGTTAATATCTGGGGAGTTTATTATTATCTCTAAATCTTCCGGGGTATTACAGTTAAATAAAATCTCGGAATTATCGATGATTAATTCCTCCACCACGGAGACATTTAACCATTTTTGAAAAGAAGTTCCCCCTTGCTGAATATAACTCTGCAAAGATGCTAAACAACGACGATGATAGAAACCACAGAGAGGCTCCCAACGAGAGCCGCACCGGGGAACCAAAGCGATGGCATTTTCTGGTACAGTGGCTAATAATCTTGACCATCCTTGCATAATTGAGGGCGTTAGTAAAGGTAAATCGCAAGCGAGCAATAAAACCCAATCGGTTGATACAAAAGTTAATGCCAAGGCAAAGGCCAATAAAGGCCCCCTAGTGGGAAGCGGTTCCTTGATTATCCGGCAGCATTGGGGAATGATAAGTTCATAACGTTCCGGCCAAGGCGTAATCACAGACACTTGTACTGCACAATCTTGGGCAATTAAACAAGTATTCTCTAGAAAAGAGACACCCTGAAAAGATAATAAGGCTTTATCTCGTCCCATACGGGAACTTTCGCCACCGGCCAGAATTAACGCCGTTAAAGCGGGAAAATCACTCATAATAACCAGTTCTATCGGAAAAATACCATGATTAATCACGACCCTTTTGGCGATCGCAAATTAGAACGCCTGCAATTAATGTTATATCTAATTCCCTTTCTAGGAGTGATTCCCTCCGCTTGGACATGGTATCAAGGGGAAGGAAAGGGAAAAGAACGGCAAATTAGTCGCTTATCCCTGAATTTAACGCTAGGATGGCTACTTTTTTACGCTTTCCTCTGGACTGGGGCTACTTTCAGCGACCAAACCTTGAGTTTTCGCTTTTTATACTGGAACGGTTTATTAACTTCTGCTTATATTCTCCTCTGCCTAGGAATTATCTTCAAAGTTTGGCAGCAAAAATAAGTAGCTAGGCAGTCAACTTGATTCTTTTGGCCAAGTCAAGGCCAAATCCCCTGAATAGGAATCTAGCCAAGTTGCTCAAATCTATGCTAGTCTCTTGACAATTAATAATGTCTCCATAAACAAGCACTAGATGAATTCCCATTTAATCAAAGTTCCCTTTGTCGATTTAACTTGGCAAAATCAGCCCCTACAAGCAAAAATTACCGAGGCAATCCAAACAGTTATCGACCGGGGAGATTTTGTTTTAGGCCAAGCTTTAGCCGAATTTGAAACCGCCTTCGCCCAAGCTTGCGGAGTCGAGTATGCTGTGGGAGTAGCTTCTGGCACGGCTGCTCTTGCCCTGGCTTTACAAGCTTACGGCATCGGTGCCGGGGATGAAGTGCTAGTCCCCGCTAATACCTTTGTCGCTACCCTCATGGGTGTTATTCAAGCGGGGGCCAAACCGATTTTAGTTGATTGTCACCTCGATACGGCCTTAATTGACCTCGCGGCGGCTGCCCAAAGAATTACCCCCAACACCCGCGCCATTCTCCCCGTACACCTGTACGGACAGATGGTATCACCCCAACAATTACAGGATTTTGCCCGCAGCTATAATCTGATTATCTTTGAAGATGCGGCCCAGGCCCATTTAGCCAGTAGAGAAGGTTATCGCGCCGGCAGTGTCGGTGTGGCGGCGGGGTTTAGTTTTTATCCCAGTAAAAATTTGGGTGCTTTTGGCAATGGCGGAATGTTAGTGAGCAATGATCCAGAAATTAGCCAAAAAGCCCGCAGTTTAAGAAATTATGGCGCCCCGAGCAAGTATTTCCACACCGATATCGGCACTAATAGCCGTTTGGATAGCATACAAGCCGCCATTTTAAACATTAAATTACCCCATCTGGAAGGCTGGAATCGCTCCCGTCAGCGAGCGGCAAGACAATACGACAGGCTTTTGGCTCCTTTAGCCGATCAAGGTATTTTACCCGTACGAGACGAAACCGAGACCGGTCATGTCTATCATCTCTACGTTATTCGCATCCTCCCCCATTGTCCCGTTGAGCGCCAACAACTACAAGAACAATTAACTGCCGTCGGTATTCAAACCGGCATTCATTATCCGATTCCTTGTCATCTGCAACCGGCCTATCGCTACCTCGGTTATCAACAGGGAGACTTTCCTCATGCAGAGATTCTCTGTGAAGAAATTGTCTCTCTCCCCATGTACCCTGGCATCAGCGAGGAGCAAATTGAAATCGTGGTTGAACAGATTACTGCGATCATCGGGTAACATAAATTCAGAATTTGTCACTAAATCGCTCCGTCCTATGGGTATTAGTCCTTCCCTATCCCCCGTCTCCCACAAAAATCGGCAATCTTGGCTGATGATCGGTTTCTTGGCGGTTATCTATGGTCCGGTGATCTTTCACTGGTACGATGGTTGGCTGAATAAATCGATCGGCATCGAACACGAATACTTTAGCCACGGCTTGATCGGCCTTCCCTACGCCGCCTATATTGTCTGGCAGAATCGCAAAAAATGGCAACGCCTCGAAGATCGCTCCCACCCCCTAGGAGCGTTTTTGTTAACCCTAGGAGCGATTTTTTATCTCCTCGGTTCCTCCCTTTGGGTTAGTATGTCTTTTCCGATTATTTTAGCGGGAATCTGTCTCTGGTTAAAAGGAACAGAAGGTTTTAAATTGCAAGGATTTCCCCTACTTTTAACAGCCTTAGCGACTCCTAATCCTATCCCCTACCTGATTGCTCCCTATACCCTACCCCTACAGGTTTTTATTGCCGCTTGCGCTGGTTTTATTCTCCAGCAAGCCGGCTTAGATGTCTCCGTTGACGGTATCTATGTAGCGGTAGAAGGCAGGATGGTGGAAGTCGCTCCCTACTGTGCGGGGCTGAAAATGTTATTCACCAGTCTTTACGTCACCCTCCTGCTGCTCCATTGGACTGATACCATCGAAAACGGTCGTAAAACCCGCTTTATGCTCCTCAGTGCCTTTGGAATTAGTGTCGGGGCTAATATCGTTCGTAACGCGCTTTTAGCTTGGTTTCACGGCACAGGACAAGAGGCAAACTTTAAATTACTCCACGATAGCTGGGGGGGTGATTTATACTCCGTCTTGATGTTATTACTGATCCTTTTGGTCTTCCAAATCATGCAGTATCGCGAGGCGGTTAAGAAACAGTCCCCGGCTCAAGGGGAAAGTAACCAGGATGATTAGTCAAAAAATTCCAGCCGAGGTAACTTTAGTGTTAGACAAACTCAAAAAAAAGCTCCCGGGTAATTATTTACTGCTGTTGTGCCTGCTGCTGCTGTTGATTTTAGGCGGTATCTTGCCCAATTTAATTTCTGGCCAGTGGTCTTGGGTGGAGCAACCGAGAATCGGTAATATTCAGAAAATGCAGGCCATACAAGAATCGGGAATCGAGTTGTCTGACCTGAAAACCATCGACCAGAGCCAAGGTGAAATCGGTGAGGGAAAATGGTCGGTACAAGTGCTGGAAAGTCCTGAGGGCAAGAGGATCACGCTGCTTTTAAAGCCACAGGTTTACTATAAAAATCAACCGGGATTAGAATGGTCCGATATCACTTCGATTAGTCGTTGGAATCAGGGGGAAACAACCGAGCTATCAATTCCCACCCGCTCGGGAGGAAAGGCGACGGCTCGATTCTATCGGGCCTGGACACAAAACACCTTTGCCGTGGTGCAATGGTATGCTTGGCTAGGTGGTGGTCATTACGATCCCTCGGTGTGGTATTGGCTTGACCAATGGGCGCAATTAAAAAAACAGAGAGTACCCTGGATAGCCGTTTCCTTGGTGATTCCCTTAGACCCGACCAAAGAACTGCAAACTCTCACTCCCTTTGCTCTCAATCTCGCCAAGGAAGTTCAAAGTAACTTAGAACAAAATGTCTTAAGTCAATTAACTTCTCTGCCTGAGACCAAAAAAGAAAAGTAGTTTTTCTGCTCCCAACTATCTGTTTAAAAAAAAACTAGCTCAAGGCACTTTTCTAGTCCTTAATAGCTTCTTTGTTCCTCTCCCACTAGATAACTCTCAGAAAATAAATTGATATATCTGTTTGACATCCTCACCGCCGTAAACGGACGGTGATTCCCAAACCTCACGATTTAGGTTTCTGCTTCTTTCCCTTGCGGGGTTCCGCACCTGCCTTAACAGATTTACTCTGTTCTGGTCTTATGGTCGCTCTACAGACTGACA
>NZ_JAPZRB010000335.1:0-1324 GCF_027531105.1 Microcystis sp. LE18-22.4A | reverse complement strand
CGAGAATTTGAAAATAAAGAAGAACTGGAAAAAGTAGTCAATCAGCTTTTAAATGAAGGGGGATTGATTATTAAATGGAGTAGAAAACTTAAAAATAAGGGTAATGCTGTCAATGTAACTTAAATGCGTAAAAGCTTACCTCACTAGCTTAGGAAACGCTATAGTCCTTCGTATTCTCTCAAAAAATCAAGGTATATATTGGGTTAGCCATTGATACAAACACTGGAGAAATTAATGATTTTATCTAGAAAATAGGAGCTATAAATAGGCTCAAAAATACTAGAAAATTTACCATTAGCTGCTCGAAAATATGCTATTGTTTACGGGAATTTTTGCGATTCATGCAAAACAGTAATTACTCGTCAAAGTCAGGGAGCATTAGGAAAAGAAAGTGTTCAAAATAATCCGATCAAAAGATTAAATAATACTTGTCGACAACGGGTTTCTCGGTTAGTGAGAGAGAGTCTATCGTTCTCTAAAAAAATGGAGAATCACCTTGGGTATCCCTTTGGTATTTTATCCATGACTACAATACCCAAGGAAGTAAAGGTTAAGCCGTCATCGGAAATTTTGGGTCTGAAACCCCGCCGTTTTACGGCGGCTTTGCTGTTAAATCTTAGCGCATTTACAAAATATGTGTTAGAATGTGAGGTATGGAAAAAGCCTATTCGTTTCGATTTTACCCCACACCCGAACAAGAGTCGCTATTGCGGCGCACTTTGGGCTGTGTAAGATTAGTTGACAATAAAGCTCTCCATCTCAGAACACAAGCATGGTACGAAAGACAAGAAAGAGTAGGATATACTGAAACTTCTTCAATGCTAACCGATTGGAAAAAACAAGAAGAATTAGAGTTTTTAAACGAAGTTAGCTGTGTACCCTTACAACAAGGGTTAAGACATTTACAAACAGCTTTCACTAATTTCTTTGCTGGTCGTACTAAGTATCCCAACTTTAAGAAAAAACATCAAGGAGGAAGTGCCGAATTTACCAAGTCTGCTTTTAAGTTCAAAGACAAACAAATCTATTTAGCCAAATGCACAGAACCTTTACCTATTCGATGGTCAAGACAAATACCAGAAGCTTGTGACCCAAGTACAGTAACAGTCAGATTACATCCATCAGGACGTTGGCATATTTCAATTAGATTTGATGACCCAACGATTAAGCCTTTACCCCCAACCGATAAAGCCATCGGAATTGACTTAGGAATTAGTAGCCTAGTAATTACCAGCGATGGAGACAAGGTATCTAATCCTAAGCATTTTAAGAAACATTATCGGAGGTTGCGAAAGGCACAAAAAAGTCTTTCTCGAAAACAGAA
>NZ_JAPZRB010000366.1:0-8334 GCF_027531105.1 Microcystis sp. LE18-22.4A | reverse complement strand
CCATTTCAGAAGCCCGATTCCGTGTGTCCCACGGTACGTTGACCGCCTATAGCTTCTTGTACTTGTTGCGCGCGACTTTTTACCCGGCCAAGCTTTTCTGAACGGAACTCCCTAAGCCGAGTTTTCAAGGTGCTGTCCGCCCACTTGGTTTTCGAGACGGTCTTTTTAATTCTAACGTAAAGCCAACCTAGAACGGCGGGGTTTCCCACCCAAAATTTTCGATGAACATAACTAGGCGAGAATTGATCCAGCAGACAGGTTGGGGGTTGCTGACTTTGGCGATTAGTCAAGGGACAGTTAACCGTCATTTGGCTGCTCTCGCCGCCCCTAATCCCAGAAAATTGGCTCTTTTAGTCGGTATTGACCAGTATGGGGCGAATATTCCGCCGCTGCCCGGCTGTCTTACCGATGTGGAGTTACAAAAAGACCTTCTCCGTTATCGTTTTGGCTTTCAGGATGCTGATATAGTAACTTTAACGGGACAACAAGCCAGTCGAGAAGCGATCGAAGCGGCTTTTTTAGAACACCTGATCGCCCAAGCCAGGTTGGGGGATGTGGTAATTTTTCACTTTAGCGGTTATGGCAGTGTTGGGGCCGGAAAAGAGGTTTTTATTACTGCGGATGGGGCAGAAAATGCTTTACTTAAGGAAAATATCCTGCTGATGGCTCGCTGTCTAGCTACGGATAAGTTTAGCTTGATTTTTGATAGTAGTCATCTCCCCCAACCTCAGCCCTATCTCGGTAATCTCCGCATTCGTTCCTATTCTAGAACCATTACTGATCCTAACCCCGCCGAATTAACTTTCGCTGCCGATATTAAAACCCGTTTTAACCTCAAAAATAAGCCTAGTAACGGCGTTATTCTCGCTGCCGCTAAACCAGAGCAAATCGCCCTGGAATTGAGCGGTAATAGCCCCAATGCTGGCTTATTCACCTATGATCTCACTCAGTATCTCTGGCAAGCTTCCCCCAGTCCGACAATCGCGATCGCTTTTCCCCATCTCCGTAATCTCGTCGCTAGTCACAGCAGTCAACAACAGCAACCGACAATCCTGACCAATAATCAAAATAATTCTGTGTCGCTTTATCATACAACGTCAGAAAAGTCAAGGGGTGGGGCGGCAATTGTTACAAATCTTATTGACGAGCGCACCCTAGAAGTCAATCTGGTCGGCCTCCCCTTAGAAATCCTGGAAAATTACGGAATTAACTCCTGTTTGAGCTTTATTGAGGCGACCGGGGAGGAAATCAGCCTACAAATTCTCTCCCGTCAGGGTTTAAAAGCCAAAGCCCAGTTATTATCACCAACCGCCTCCCTAGAAATAGGACAGATTCTAGAGGAAAAATTGCGGGTTTTTCCGAGTAAAATCGGCTTAATCGTCGGTTTGGATCATAACTTAACCCGGATCGAACGGGTAGATGCTACCAGTACCTTTGCCAGTTTGCCCGATGTGGCCGCCGTGGTTAACATTGGCGAACAAACGGTAGATTGTCTCTTAAGTCGAGTTGGTAGCGAAGAAACTGGCAATTATCAGTTATTATCTGCCAATGGCTCCCTAATTATCGGTAGTTTAGGGGCAGCCAACGAAGCAATTAAATCGGGAATCAAACGACTGCAATCGCAACTAGAAACCCTGCTGGCCTGCAAATTGTGGCACTTGTTGATCAATCAAGAATCCTCCGGTTTAGCCGTCATTGTCACCCTCGAAAGCCTCGATCAAACCTATATCTCCACAGTGCCAACCCAAAAAATTGCGGGTAGCAGGGGGACTAATACCGCTAAAAACGACTTAATTCTGCCCGTGGGTACGGAAATTCGCTATCAAATTGAGAATCAAGAAGAACAACCCCTCTACGGACTGATAATTGTCCTCAACAGCGATCGCCAACCGCTTTTATACTGTTCCCGTCCAGAAACCCCCGATAATTTCAGCAATTCCAGCCCATTAGCCCCCTTTGTCGTGGCGGCCAAAACCAAGGCCACCATCCCCAATGACCGCCAAGGGCATTGGAAAATTAGTCAACCCAAGGGCATCAGAGAGAATATACTGATCCTCAGTCGCCATCCTTTCCCGAAAACCTTGACCCTTCTCAATGCCACTCAAAGCCTCAAGGGAGAAGCCACCCAACTGCTCACCCTGACTAACCCCCTAGAAATAGCCAGAGCTTTCTGGAGCGATCTAAAATTAGATTTAGGTCTAAAAATGGATAGTTCTGGCAGTGTAATTGATGAATACGCCTTTGATCTAGGAACTTGGTCAGGTTTCCGGTTTATTTATCAAGTTATGGACTAAATCGATAGAATGATTCTATGGAATCCTTGAAAAGAAAAGGTTAAAATCCTAAAACAGCTACCCCTAAATTTCCCGATGAATCTTCTGCCCCGGACCACCCAAAGCCGCCTCAAAAAAATCCCACAAATTCCCAGTGTTTGGGAAGGAGATCGTCGTGCTTTATCCTTATCCGAGAGAATGCCCCGGGCCACCTTAGAACCAAATCAAGAAAGCGGTGGCGAGTGCGTGATCTGGGTGGATGGTAGCGAGGGCTGTGTACGCGCTATGGAAGTAGTTTCCCCCGAAACGGGGCCGGAGGCCATGGTGAGAACCTTAATCCGCGCCATCGAAACACCCCAAAATCCAGCCCGGCCAGCCAGACCGAAAAAAATTATCGTCCGCGATCGAGAAACACAGTTTTTTCTGCGCGGGGTACTGCAAGATCTCGATATCACCATCGATTATGTCCCCAGTTTGCCCCTGATCGATGATCTCTTTCGTGGATTCGACGAATTCCAAAATAACCGCCCCCCGGCAATTCCTCCCGCTTGGCAGTCCGCTTTAGTGAAAACCGCTCACGAAATTTGGAAAGCTGAACCCTGGTCCTGTTTAGCTGATTACGATATTTTGCAAATTAAGCTCGATCGCTCCGATTTCCCGAATCTTTACGCCTGTGTCATGGGAATGCTCGGTCGGGAATACGGAATCATTCTCTATCGTTCCCTAGAATCCCTCAAACAATTCCGGCAGTCCGCTTTAGCAGAAAAATCGATGGAAAGATTAGAAAAAGCCTTTCTTTCCCAAGATTGTTGGTTTTTAAGCTACGAATTGGCCGATGATGATGAGGACGATGATGAGGATGACTACGATCTAGCCTCGGCTGCCCCCTCCCAAATCCATCCAGTTTTCGGCAGCGTGCATCCCTACGAAGGTATTCGCCCCTATTTAGATGAAGAAGAAGCAATCACGGTATATTTAGCTTTAATAGCTCTGTTGCGCTTTTTTAAAGGCAATCAATCCGCTTTATCCGAAGAACCGATCGGAGAATTACAGCGTCGTTTTCGCATTCCCCTCGATCCCGAACAAGCAAAAGGGGAAACCGTGGCGGTGACGGTGGCCACGATGCCCGATCTATGTGCGGAATTTATGCAACTCTTGGAGGAGGACGACGACGAGGAGGATGAGGATGATGAGGATGATGAGGAAGAATCCGTACTCAAGGAGGATTTAGTTCCTGATAATGCACATCTCAGTCTGGGAATGGTTCCTTGGCAATTATTAGATAAAATTCGCAGTCGTCCAAAAATCCATTATCAACCCCAGTCCGTACCGACAAAAGGAGAGGGTTTCCCCGTGGTGATGATCCAGACCTCCCGACCGAAAGCCAAGGAAATTATCGAAAAAATCGAACAAGCTGGCGGTTTGGCGGCTATTGGTTTTAACCCCGGCGAAGATCCCCTCGAAGATACCCGTTATGATCTGGGGATTCTGAAAATGGCTAACGGTGATCTCTATCTGTTTGGGGAATTCGAGCAAGATGATCCCGACCACCGTAATGCTCGCCGCAATTGGCAAAAACGCATCAAAAATACCGAGGGTTATTGTGGTTTGATTATTGCCATGGGGGTAACTGGTTCCTCCTGCGGTAATCCCCAATTAAACGATATGTTAGCCCTCTACGAAGCAAAATCGATCAATAGTAAAGATTTAGACTTGGGAGTTTTGACTCTTATGCCTCACTTTGGTTAATTTTAACCAAGGCAGGGGGCAGAGGGCAGGCTTCGGGCATTACCCAAGTGCCTAAGACAAGCTGTATCCCTAACAATCAAACTAGGAGCCGTGTGAGGTGAAAGTCTCATGCACGATTCTGAAGGGGGGGGATGGAGGCGACTCCATTCCCGACCCCTAACACGCCGGCTTGAGAATATTCTTGTCACCCGATCAGGAATCCACTAAACAAAGAAGTTGGAAACAGGGATATTGCCAGTGGGTAATGTGCCGGTAATGCCTGTAACGTTAACCAGTAAGTCATTGGCACTTTGGAAACCAGCAACATTATCATTGACAATAATATAGGTTCCGGCTATCCCAGCAGTGGTTACTTGGACCAGGGCCGCCCCATTAATACCAAGTGCTTGGTTTCCAGCTAAGGCACCATTGGCATCGGTAAAAACAGCATTCACGACATCGGTTAAAGTGGTAGCCGCAGAATTGGCAGCACGACTAAAGGCAGCGGGGGCAGGCAGCACACCTCCTGCGGCACTGAGCAAATCAATTTTGTCGGAGCCGATCGCAAAATCAGTGATCCGGTCAGGGTTAGCGACAGTAGATTGGGAAAATTGGAAGAGGAAGACATCGTTTCCTGCTCCCCCCGTCAAGGTATCGAGTCCGGCACCACCATTGAGGATGTTATTGCCACTATTACCAGTAATAACGTTATTACCTGCGTTACCAGTACCGTTAATGGCGGCTGCTCCCGTCAGTGTCAAATTTTCCACGTTAGCAAGTGCCGCAATCGTGTAAGTAACACTAGATTGAATGGTATCTGTACCAGCACTGGCATTTTCGGTAATGATATCAGTGATGCTATCAACAATGTAAATATCGTTGCCTAAACCACCAATTAAGGTATCAATGCCAGCACCACCATTGAGAGTATCATTACCAGCACCACCATTGAGGGTGTTATTGCCACTATTACCAGTAATAACGTTATTACCTGCGTTACCAGTACCGTTAATGGCAGCAGTTCCTGTCAGTGTCAAATTTTCCACATTTGCGGGTAAAGTTGTGGTGACAGCGGCCGTGATAGTATCGGTTATGGTCGTGGTAGCTATCGTCACCGCACCAAGAATAGCATTAGTAGGAGAAGACAAAGCTAAAGTAAAGGTCTCATCTGCCTCATTAAGGGAATCATTGAGAATGGGAATGTTGATGACTTGAGTAGTAACACCAGGGGCAAAGGTTAGAGTTCCAGTGGTGGCGGTGTAATCCGCTCCCGCGGTTGCTGTACCGTTAGCAGTAGCATAGTTAACGCTGATGGTTTGGTTGCTTGCTTGGGAAAGAGTGACGGTGTAGGAGGCGTTTTGAGGAGTGGTTAAACCTTCAACAACAGTCTGATTGCTGGGACTAAGATTAATTGTGGGTAACTCAAAGTAGTTGCCAAAATTAATGCCAGTCAATTTTTCCCCTGCTTTCAAGTTGACCGCATAGGGAGTGGTGGGGAAGGTTTGTATCCAGCCTTTTTGATTCACTTCCTGGATGGCATATTCTCCTGGTCCTAAGTTGCTGAAGGTATATTGACCATCAGCGTTAGTGACTGTGGAGAGTTCCCAAGGATCTAGTGTTCCATTGGCAACACTATCAATGTAAATTGTCCAACCGGCTAAGGCTTTTTCGCCTTTGTCCCAGATACCATTAGCATTAGCATCGTTCCATTTACTGCCTTGGATGCTTCCAAGTGGAATTTGAATGTCTCCATTTTTAAGCGCTAAGTTTGCCGCCAGCTTCCCTCCTTTAAGAAAACCTTCATCCCCCGTCACCACAAAATCGAAAACCCCACCATTTAAAAAAGCACCTTCAGCAATACCAAATTCCCGTCCCTTTGCGAAAGCGTTTGCTACTCCTTGGGGATTTTGTTGCGCTAAAGTTTGTAAGGAGACATAATTAGCGGGAAAACTTTTATCAGCAAATGTCGGTGTCCCGAAAAGGGATTCTTGCTGAGTAATCCGCCAACTATCTGCATAAGTTGTATGTATTGTTTGATCAGTGGGATTAGGTCCCAAGTCTGTGCCATCGCGCAGAGCAAAATCATTGGTACTAACCCCATCACCATTACCTAAAAGCCCTTGAAGTACCCCAAAACGATAGTCAGCGGGATCGACATAAACATCAATGTAGCTTCCATTGTCCGAGGCGATGATGACATCGTTATCATCGGCTGTGGATAAATCACTGTCTAGTCCAGCATAGGTGAAGGTGTACTGATTACCTGAACGCTGGATTTTGCTACTACTCAGAAATACACTTTGACCACTTGCTAAATTATAGGTCACTCCGTCAATTTTGAGTTCTTGACCAACTGCAAGCTCTGAGTCATAAACAACATTGTAACCATCTATCGTTGTGGCAAAAGCTGTGTTGACAGAAACAGTTGTACTTGCTCCCCAAGGTTTTTGACGGGTTTGCACTTGAAAATCATCTATCAGAGATTTGACAAGAATAAACTCCCCAACTGCTTGAAAATCATAGGGTTTTCCATCAAAACTTACGAGATGCACATCTCCCCAACCGTGACCTTGACCAACTACAGGGTTAGAGGTGAAAAAGATGGAAAAATCTTGGGAGGCACTACTACCCAGTGAGCCACCAACAAAGACGTCGTAACTGCTGGAAAATGGAAGATAGGTAGTAGGAATCTCAATCTGTTGAACGTATTCAAATGCACCTGCACCAGTAAACACCTCACCAGTCCAACCTGTAGTATTCTCTGTTCCTACAAATGAATTAATACCGATAGTGACTGGAGTAATAGTTGGTCCAGATGGACTTGTAGGAACTAACGAGAGATTTAACATAGGATCTATATCGGTAGTGCTAGGAGTTCCCGTCCAAACTAGGGTAACTTTGGAAATAACACTAGGACTAAAACGAGACATTCTGCCCATATTTAGAGGCGCACCAACGAACAGATCCTCTGCAAATAAATGTCTGCTAGTTGTCGTGAATGGAAGAGGTGATAGGAAATTAGTTGCAGTAGTTGTGTTGGAGTAAGGAGGAATTGAAGAAGGTGGTGTCCAGATAGCAGGTGTTGAACCCCCAATGGTGGACGTGGCAGTGTGGATAAGCAGTCCTTTTACCGTGGAGTCAAGTGGAGTAATGGTCGTCGTCAGTCCAGTAGTAGGAGGAAATCCAGGAACAAAACTACCAATTTGATTGTAAGGTAGATTAGAAGTAGAGGGCAATATTATTACATTTTTAAATCGCGCCCTGAATACGCCAGGGTTAATCGTTTGTACATTTTCGTAGTAAAAGGCGTCCAATAAATCTCTAACCTTGAAAGGTCCGCCAGCGCTGGCGGTAAAGTTGAGATCAGATAGAAACATCGTAGCCTGTTCTATCTCAATACTCTGGCCACCTACGGTAATTGTTGCCCAGTCATTCTCACCTTTCAAAGCCTGTAATGTCCCAGCACTGAGACTATTACCACGCACTAAGTTAGAAAAAATGTCTCCCTCATCACCAGCGCTATCCGTCTGATTGATATGAGCATCAATAAAATGCCCGTATTCTTCTAACAAAACCGCAATAATGTCTGTATCCGTAGCTGTATCGAGAAAATTAGCAGCGAGATAAATCTTATTCGTGCTAGTCCCATAAGCACCACTAGCGTTACCAAGAATGCTACTATCAAGAACTTCAATTTGCGGAAATGAACTAAAATCACCTACAAGCCATTGAGAACGGAGATTTGTGGCTACTGTATGGTCATATTGTGTACCAAATGCTATTTCGAACAAATTCCAGAAGTCATTTAAACCAGCAAAGTTTTTCAGTTGGTTATAGGTCTTGTTGAGAGTGGTCTGAAGAAGATTAGTCATAACATCCTTTCCATCAACTATTTGTTT
This sequence comes from Microcystis sp. LE18-22.4A, assembly GCF_027531105.1. Taxonomy (NCBI): domain Bacteria; kingdom Bacillati; phylum Cyanobacteriota; class Cyanophyceae; order Chroococcales; family Microcystaceae; genus Microcystis; species Microcystis sp. LE18-22.4A. Next base: position 434 of record NZ_JAPZRB010000366.1, on the reverse strand, counting down.
GCATTTACATTTAATCGCTCAAGACTTTTGACATCCTCACCGCCGTAAACGGACGGTGATTCCCAAACCTCACGATTTAGGTTTCTGCTTCTGTCCCGAAGGATTTTTCGCACCTGCCGCCCCAGTTTTACTCTGTTCTGGTCTTATGGTCGCTCTACAGACTGACACCGCAAGCCCTGCGGCCAAAATGTTTTTACTAGCGTTAATATCTCGGTCATGGTGAGTCCCACAGTCTGGACAGTCCCATTCTCGAACATTTAACGGCATTTTCTCAGCAATATGCCCACAATTACTACATCTTTTAGAGCTAGGAAACCATCTATCTATTTCGATGTAATTTCTGCCGTACCAACGGCATTTATAGGCTAATTGTCGAGTGATTTCTCCCCAACTAACGTCAGATATTGCCTGAGATAACTTGGGGTTTTTGACCA